>NZ_SOGW01000125.1:0-68847 GCF_004403075.1 Cryobacterium sp. TMT2-10
AGAAGTGGGCAGATCTCATGGCCACCAACGGGCAGTTCTACTGGCCGTCAGCGGGCAGTTCCGTGGCCGCCTATGGGCAGTTTGGCATGGCCGCTAACAGAAGGTCAAGCGCGGGCGACGAAGCATCAGACAGCCGCGTGCGCTGCAGTACCTGCCGGTGGGATCGACTTGTCATCTAGGTGGCGAGCCGCTCTCCCCGCAACACTCGAGACGTCGGCGGGTCGACATCGGCCAAAGCAATAGTGTCGAGTCATGGTCCCTCTGAGAATCCCAGTTCTGGAAATCGCCTGCGACGAATCTGGAAATGAGGGAGAGAATCTGTTTGCGGCGGGCAGCACGGTCTTCGCGCACGCGAGCACCTCCCTGTCCGAAGCGCAGGCTAAGACGATCATGGACCGCCTGCGTCATGACACGGGCTCAAGCGCCAATGAGTTGAAATCCTCAACGTTGTTGAAGCCCGTCAATAGAGACCTCATGGAGTGGCTCCTCAGTGCAGATAGCGGCCTGGTTGGAGCCGGAATCGTCCATTTCAGCGAGAAGCGCTATTTCCTCGTGGGCAAGATTATCGATCTGCTCGTTGAGGAGGTGCTTCACGAACGCGGCGAGGAGGTTTATCTCGACGGACGGGCTCGGCGAATGGCCCTTCGGCTTTATCGAGATGGGCCCGCTGCGCTCAGACCGCATTGGGATCCCCTGGTGGAGTCCTTCAACTCGATGATTCGGGCGAAGCAGCGCAAGGGTATCAAGGCCACAGCAGCGGACTTCTATGCGAATGTCGACCTGGCACGCGCCGCCCGTACAGACTCGGCTGTGTCCCACATCCTCAGACTCATTCATGCGGCCCGCCCGGAAGCGGAGGACTTCGTATCCCGGGCACAGCTGACGGCGGTTCACTTCCTGACTTTGGACCCTGTGCTCGCTGCAGTCTCACAGGCACCCCGGACGTGGTTCGAGAGGACCGGCGCGCATATCCGCGTTGTCCACGACAACGCACCGTCCCTCACTCCGTCCCGCATCGCAACCATCGTCTCTGAACTGAATAACCCGTCGATGCCCGAGTTTCCGTCAGTGCCGCTCGAAGGCATCTCATGCGTCGATTCTCTCAAAAGCCACCGCGTGCAAGTTGCGGACCTCCTTGCCGGTGTAGGACGGCGTCTCGCCGAGGAAGCACTAGCCTCCCGCCCCGATCCGCTACTGATTCAGTTGCGTCCGTTCGTGGATCGAGACTCCATTTGGGGTGACGACCCCAGCTGGACGGCCATTGTGGGCGTGCCCCTACCCTGACGCCTCCAATCGCGCGCAAGGGATTGCTGACGATTGATTGACTCCAACGCTGTGAGGATTTCGATTCCCACGGACGGATGTTCATCATGCCGAAAGCTTTTCCGTGAAGCTGTGTGTCACGCGTCCGGCAAATTGCAGAGATCAGATCGGATTGGCCATTGACAAGAGATCGTCACCTGCATCGAAAAGGCCTACCACCGGCGACGCCAATGACGGCTCGGCTCCGTGACGGCCCGGAACGCCCGTTCGCGAGAATCGTAGTAGCCCTCAATCAGTTGATCCGGACCGATTTCGTCGAAGTGCGCCCACTGCGCAGTCAAGGCCTGCTCAAGCGCCTGCCGGGCAACGGCAACCGCTTCGCGAGAGCGTCCGACACGATGTAGGACCACGTATGCGCCCGCGTAACGAATCGCCTGCGCACAGATGCTATACACCGCCTGGAACTCCATCTGGTGCTCTACAGCTACTTCAAATGAATCCGCGTCATGCAGCCGCCGCTCGCGGTCCTCAATGAATGTCAGCCACGCCTCGATGGTAGGGAGAGTCGGGCAGGGAGTGGTCACCCCAGCAGCATGCGGCGTTGTCGGTGCAGCAGCGCCCTAAGCAAGTATCGTCCAATGTCCCCAAGAGATGAGCGCACTCGGGCGTCCCCGAGTGCATGTACCCTAGCCCTGTGAACGTGCCCGAGTCCTTACCCCAGGTGTTGATCTTCATCGCCATGCTGGTCCCGGGTATCAGCTTCGTCACCGTGCGCACTTGGTTCGTCGGATGGCGATCTCCGGACTACGGCGCCGGGTCTCGCATCCTCGAATCGCTGTACGTAAGCGCGATCTTCGTCATCGTGTATTCGGGGCTCGGTCTCGCAGTATTCGGTCTGACCAGCGAGCTCACGGGGATGGTGACTCTCGGTTCGTTCGAGAACTGGGTTACGGATGGTTGGCGGGGCACCCCCGCTTGGTGGATCGGTCTCCTTGTAGTTGCCCTGCTCGTCGGAGTTCCTGGCGGCGTCGCCGCACTGATGAGTTGGAGTCGCATCGCGACCGAGGTGGACGACGACGGGAAAGTCACGCACAAGCGGCGGCGTGTCAACCGTAACCAAGCAGTGCCACGCGCTTGGGACATGGCTGCTTACGGTGCTGAGACACCTCGATTCATCCGCGTGAAGACCGCCACAGGGGTTTATATCGGCGGCTGGTACGACGTCGAGGGTTACATCAGCACCTACCCCTACGAACGCGATGTTTTCATTGCGCATCAGTGGCGGATGGGTAAGCGGGGCCAGTTTCTCGAACCCATCGTGGATTCCCTCGGTGTCTGGGTGCCCATAACCGACGACTGCCATGTGGAGTGGATCGCCGCTCCCGCCGCCTCAACCTGAGCAACAAGAAGTAGGAGCATTCATGCCGAACAAAGGGCAGCAGTCGGAGCCATTGTCTAAGGGAAGCTCGCCTCGTCGTAGTGGCGAGGGAGCGACGCCCACGAACGGCAGCAAGCCGAACCACGCTATTAAGCCACCCACTAGTGGGCCATCCGGCGGCGCCGGCGACTCTGGCGCGTCGAAGAAGTAGTTCGTGGTGACCAGCAAAGGTGGGGCGGAGAAGCAGAAACGGCCGACGAACAGCGATGGCCAGTTCGGTGCGCGTCCGGCGGTGGCGAAGCCGCAGACAGCAGCCAAGCCCCCGATGCAGGGACCAAAGGGAAGCGCGGGAGATTCAGGTGCGCGACGGCGTTAGCCGAGCAAGCGGGCATTCGCTTGACTGCCCAGGTAGAACTATGCCGTCGTCGATCACTGTCCAGACCGCAAAATGCAGAAGGTGCATCGGACGGAAGCTGATACCCCGAAATCTCTGGGCAAAAATCGCCTAAACCGCGGACAAATACTCTACACTGGCCACGCACCTCAACGGATGTTGAGTGGCGAATGGCACCGCACGACCGTGCGTGGCGGAATTTGTACTGCGGAGAAGGCCCGAACCGTCCGACGAACAGTCGACGGCATCGAGAACCCTGCGCGGTCCTCGTAGAGATGAGAAAAAATGAACAACGTTGCAGCACGAAACTCACGTGTGGAGATGGCCGCGATTTCCGAAGCGAAGCGCAGCATGATCCTCTACACCGACCTCACACCCTCGAACCCGGAGGTGGACCTGGGCATTGATCTGCTCGGATTCCGTCCCTTCCCGTTCGCGGCATACCCGGTCCAGGTGAAAGGCACGACGAGTGGCATGAAGGTCTGGCAGCAGTACGCGCTCCAGCCGACGGTCCTGCTGTACGTCATCAACCCGATGAGCCCTGACACCGAGACGTTCGTCATGACCGGGGAGGACGCCTGGAAACTGCCGATGCGCTACGTGGACGCCGGCGGCAAGGCCAGCGACTTCCACGCAGAGAACTTGAACCACTACCGGTGGCCGAAAATCACATCCCGCCTCTCCGACATGCTGCACGAGCACTACCTCGACGACAACGAGACCTGGACACGTGTGCTCGACGATATCGACCGGGGGCACGCTCAGCAGCGGTTGACGCGACGCGTCTAACGCCAGCCACGAGAACGGTTCGCCGGAGCGGCGGCCACGGATCAGGTCCGCGGTCTGCCGCTCCGGCGAACTCGTTAACTCCCCCTAAATGCTCGACGTCGGCCGAGAATGGCTCTGGTCGGTCCGCGTCGACTGGCCGAACAAATCAACGCCATCACAGACAGATTGACGGTGAGCGCAAAACCCGACGGTCATCGCGGCTCCAATGCCCGGAACGCCTGGTGCACAGGGTGAGTTCGTGTGCCCGTCCTGCAGGCTCGTCCGCATGTCGGTCTCTCGCCCGGGACTCTCGGCACTAGCCTGAGTCTCATAAGCACGCGGCAACGCTGGGCCCAATCTCTGGCTCGGTGACTATGGCGTGAGGTACGTGGGGGAAGTAGAAACGCATGGCGAACAACAAGCCCGGTTGCGGCGCGATCCTGTTGCATACAGTCCTGACTCTCGTCACGGGGGGTCTCTGGTTGATCGTGCTGGTCATCCGCGCCCTGCTCAAGTAGGCAGACTCCCTTCCGCTCATCCGCAGAAGACCCGCGCACCTGCGTGGCGCTTCGCCGGGTCAGGACTTCGGAAGATCAGGCGGGGCGAATGGGGCACCCCGAACCCGACCAGCACCGCGCGTCACGGGCAACGAATTGCAACAGTGAGGTATTTCAAGTGTTCAAACGGATCATCACAGCTGGGCTGGTATTGGCGTTAACGCTGTCCGTCGCGGCTTGCAGCAGTGAGACACCTCTCACCGCTGATCAGGCACGCATGCCCGCATCTTCAGCAGACTTCGAAGACGAAAAGTATCAAGATGTGGTGAAGGCTCTGGAACACGTCGGTTTCGCCAATGTCGAGACGAGAGCATTGGGTGACTTGATATCCGGTTGGCTGAACAAGCCCGGATCCGTCAAAGAGGTTGAAATCAATAGCGTCGCTTCTTTCGAGCAGGGCGAGGTCTTCCAACGCGACGTCACGATCGTCGTTTCCTATCATTCTTTCCCTGACGATGCGGAAGAGCCTTCGGAGTCCGCACCTCCGTCTGAGGAGCCGTCTGCCAGCCCCGACGCCGCAGAAGAAGTACTCACTGTGGAAAACAGTCCAGATCTCGCAGCGTTTCTGGCTCTGACGGACAATTGCAGCGCCGCGAACGCAGAATTCGCGACCAAATACAAGGACAGAACTATCGCATTCGACGGAAACATCAGTGCGATGCAAAACCACGGCAGTTACGAAACTCGATATGACTTCTTGATTGCGCCAGGAGATTACAGCGAGACAACCATAATCGGGCCCTCTTTCCAGTTCAGGGATGTGGCTCCCACAATCGACCTGCATCTCACCGGGTCCAACGGTTCAGACACGATAGGCGTGGGTGACAACCTTCACATCACCGCTCGAGTCGACTCCTTCGACAGCACCCCCTGCCAGTTCCTTCTCGAGCCGATCTCTACAGAATTCCGGTAGAAGCAGGGGCTCAAGCGTGCAGATCAAGGCATTGCAGTAGCGAGGCTTGCTTGCCTCCCTTCACATTTGGGGTCGAAGCGTCGGTGCACCGTTCGGGCTCGGTCTGGTTTCGTGTTGAGCCGGGTGTCCCGTGCAGCTCTCATCACCAATGTGCGCCCTCTGGATAGGTGTCACCCTCAGTCTTGTTGGCGGACCATCGACCCTGTCGACCCCAAACTAGTGTCTGTCGGCGACGCCTCGAACCGCTGTAGCCCTCTCAGCTGTGCCTCGCCGGGATCCCACACAGTTAGGAATCTGATGTCAGACGACTTTGATCCGACCACCTTCTACCAGCAGGGAGCCGCAATTTCTGGCACGCCGATCGGGACACCCCTCGTTCGAGAACGGACCCACGAAGAGATCGTTCGCAGCCGACTTTCGTGGATTCAAGCGGGGGTCTGGGTCATCGCATCGGCCGTGATCTTGAACTTCGTTATTGGCTTCAATATTGGATTCTCGGCTACGTACCGCTGACATCGCGTTGTCACATTGGTTTCAAGCGCGGGTGCGGGGAGTTCGGATGATTTCCGCTCCCCCGCCCTGTGCGTCGCCGCTGAACTTGAACGCGCAGCGGTCGTTCACTCGCCGTCGAGAAAGTAGTCGTCTCCAGGCTCCCTGTTTTCGGGCTCGTTTCGCATCGTGACTATTCGGCCGAGTTCCTTGGCGACTCGATCCACTGCCGTCGTGTCAATCAATTCAGTTCGCGCCATTTTGAAGAACATCTCTCCTGCCTCGACTTGAGATCGGCGCACCGCGAACGGTTCGTGTCCGATGGCCACCGATAGCGAAAAAGAGCTGACGATTCCCACGATCACGGTCGGCTGGCCTGAATGTACTGGCCACCCAGATTCGGCATCGCGAAAGTAGAGCTCACCAAACGACTTGACGAGGTCAAGCCCGGTCATCGGAGTGTCACCCTCAGTTAAATTGCGGGGTGCTTTCCAATTCGCGAAAGGCTGGGGAGTATTAAGTTGCGAGATGACCAGACTGCTATCGCCGAGGTCACAAACGAGCACAGGCCCTGCATCGATCTCGAAGTAAGTTCCTCGTTCTCTTCGTCTCTCCGCGGCACGTTCTGCAGTGGCTAGGTTAGTGAACAGGGGCTCTGACGAGTTGAACTGGTTGATCGTTGTGCTGTGCCAGGCATTTCGCCGCCGTGTCAGCATGTAACCGACAGATCGTCCAGTCGTGAGAACAGAGCACCCAAGCAAGTGGTCATCTCGTTGAGGCGACACAGGCGCTATCAGCATTGGACAGTGCTCCAGCCAGAATGATGAAGTGGCCATCGACTAGATCCGATCACGAGCGCCCCCCCTGCAAGATGATGACGAGCGCGAACCTGCTGCAGCTTGTTTACGCCGCGCGTTCTGTTCACGCACTGGGATAAATGCACAGATATTATCCGAGCGTAGCGCCCTTCCGGCGGTTGCAGCCCTCGCAAAGGAGCTGGAGATTCCGCATGGTGTTGGAACCGCCCATGGCCAGGGGAATGATGTGATCGAACTCAAGATTGGTTTGCATGCCGCATTCGACACATCGACCATGGTCGCGCTGCCAGACCACGACTTTGACGTCCTGCGGGATAGTGATGCGAGGCACTGCGCTGTCCAGCTGGTGTGTCATCGCCTGTAGGGCGTGGGCTTTTTCCAGACGCAGCCTTCGGCGATTTGCATCCTCACTGACAAGCGCCATCACGTCGTCTGAATTGAGCTCTTGATCAACTGTTGAGTATATTTTCATCTCGTGGATCCAGAAGATGAGGTGTTCGTGGGCCACCCCAGCTGACTCTCTGATGAGTTGACTCGGCCTATCCCGACTTGCTGCTGACTCTTCGACAAAACCAAATGAGCTTCGGTTCAAGGAGGAACCGATGGGAACGCGCCAGAGGTAGTGACCTTCTGGTGCTGATCTATCCTTCCGAACGGTCGCGTTGACGACATGATGAAGAATTGCAGCCATGCTCGAAACAATAGCGCGGGTCGTTGGTACGTCTTTAGCGGCCCGAGCTAATCCGTGGACGCGGCTGATCCAGGTGCTCGCCAGTCTCTGCCCGGTAGCGCAACTCAACCTAATGGCCTGATTCGAAGAGAAGAGCCGCTGACGTGTGATGACCTTCGATACGATTCGTATCGTGAGGCCATTAGACGAGCCCAGGCTGAGGTGGTGCTCAGCGGCGGCGTTTAGGGAAGCCTTCCACCCGTCGGACGACTGCGGCGGTTTTCACACCTGTTCTACAGCCTGGCATCTGCTCGAACTTGTTCGAGAGCAGCAAAATTACATCGAGGTTTGCGAGTCACTTCGAGGACGTGGGTGGGTTCGGCCGCTACCGTGGCGATGGCATGTTGCCCAACGTAAATGGGGCGCAGGGGAGTACGCGAGCTCACGGACGGGCACACTAGGGTGGCCGCGGCAATCGAACTTGGCATGGTCCTCCCGCTCGTTGAGGCTACGTTCGCTGCGATCGCAGATGACTCGGCCCGCTGGAAAGAAGGTGACCATATCGCACTTACTATCGGCGAGTCCCTGTCCGACTCGACGCACGACACGGGAATGGAAACCCCGGCGGCCTAGCTGGTCGCTCCTGTGTCCGAAGTAGGCTGGCAAAACCGCACTCGTCCTTCACTGCAGCTACCGCGTAATTCCGCGTGTCCGGGGTTGGCAATTTGTCCGGACTGAGCTGTCACGTGACAACATTGTGTCGTGTGACACGCTAGTTCGGACTTTTGCCACCTAGTTCGGACAACCGCGATCAAATCGGAACAACTTCGGCTTTGCAGGCCGCGCGTAGCCGCGCCATCGGCCCGCGACTTCCGCTGGAAGCCAAACCGATCACTCGATCGTTAGGTGCGTCAGATTCGCGCAGGGATCCAGTAGAGGCGCCGATGGCGAAGGTGGCGAGTAGCGCTTGATGGTAGCGGCAGTCCGGCGAGTTGGTGTGATATTTCGTGACATCGTGGACACTAAATCTCATCACTTCGCGGACGCTGAGTCTCATAGCTTCGTGCACAGCTACCGCCCTGGCTCACCGAGCACTGCGGGGAGATCGGCCGCCCTCCCACTCACCCGCCGGGCCTTTCCCGAGTGGTTAGGCTGGATTGCTGTTCTTTGTGCGATCACATCCCTGCTCTGCGGCTTCGCGGTAGTGCCTGCGGAGGGACCGCTCTCTCCGACGGGGTGGCTGACAAGCGTCGCCCGGCTGGTGCCTGTCCTGTTCTACGTGCCGGCCGCGGAGTTACTGATGTCCAAACGAGGCCGCACCGACTGATGGTTCTAGCCACAATGGCCGTTTCGAGGACTCCACAGAAACCCTTGGGAGCGTAATCATCAACGCCAATTGGTCGGGAAAGGTAACCGTGCGGGCAAGTTAAGATCCTGCACGATCTGGGGAATGCGTCGCTGGCCCACCAGATGGGTCCAGCGGCGTGCCGGGTAGGACAGTCGGACTATGAAGTAGTTGACGCGTTCCTGGTTCCCTCGCAACACCCAACCTGGCGGGCCGGCATCGGTGAGTTCTCAACCCGAAGCCGTGGCGTTTCTGGTCTGCCGATGACTAAGCGCTCAAGTTGCCGATGCGTTCCATCCACGTCTCGGGGATACCCAAAGCGGTGAACCCGGACTTGAAATACAAGCCGTGCGCATCATCGGTCGAGAGAGCGATGCGCCGCAGACCGAGCGGCTCGCACACTTCCAGGACTCCCGCGATGAGGACCCCGGCAATGCCGAGGCCGCGAACCTCGGGGTCGACGAACACATCGCAGAGCCATGCAAAAGTCACTCCATCCGTAATGACCCGGGCGTAGGCGACTTGCCTCTTCGATTCAGTGTCGTAGACGCCGAAGTTTCGTGAGCCGTCTATGGCTGCATCCTGCCTGGCACGTGACCTCCCGGGAGCCCAGTAAGACTGGCCGCTGATCCAGCGGTGCACCTGGTCACGGTCTATATCTGCAACGTCGGCTGAGAACCGATACTTCGAATCCATCCCCCCATCTAATCGGTATCAGGCGGACTGGGCCCGACCAATCGCCGGGCGGTGCCGAGTTTCACCGCAGAACCTTCAGTTCACCACCGATGCGGCTCAATTCCGGCAGCGGGAGGTAGTACGCGGACGTGTAGCGCGCGTGGTCGCCCATGAGAGCCCACACGGAGCCGCGCCGACGGCCAGGGTGCGGTTCCACCCTCGTGTGATCCTGCCTGGCCAGCTCGGTGAGGATCCCCGAAACGACCTCCTCATGCGTGCAGAGAACGGTGCCGGTGCCGCGGGCGTCCTCAATGAGTTCCATTGCCCTGTCGATCGGCCCGTCGGACAGATGGGGAGAGACGTCCACTCGGAGAATTTCGCTGCGCGCAAGCGGTTCAACCGTTTCGATGCACCGCGCGGCGGGCGCGGACAGAATCCGGTCAATTTCAAAAAACGCGCTAAGCGCCCGGAGCGAGAGCGCCATGGCCCTGCCCTCCGGCGCGAGGGGCCGGTCCTCCTCGGCCAGGCTCCACGTTTCTCGCGGCATCGCCGCGGCACCCCGCACAAGCAGCAGCATCCGCTCCTTGGCTGGAACGGGCGAGATGCCCAGATGCCCGGCCAGCATAAAGCCGAGGGCCAGGGCAACGGATCGTTCCCTCGCCTGTGTCAGCGTGCGCACGGCCACCGGCAGGGTGAGCCAGCGGGCGGCATCCACCTCGTCGTTGACCGTGAAGACACCGGCCTGGACTGTGGCGGCCCAGAAACGGACAGTCTTGACTCGCCGCCGTCGATCAAGGTAGACGATATTGGGCAGTTCCGCACCCGGCCGGCAGTCGAATCCGGTTTCCTCACGCACTTCGCGGAGAGCACAGTCCTGATCGGACTCGCCGGGTTCCGCTTTGCCTTTGGCGATCGACCAGTCGTCGCGGCTGCGCCGGTGCACAAGGAGGACCTCCAGATTGCCGTCCGGGCCGATGCGCCAGGGAAGGGCGCCCGAGGTCCTCGTCCACGTTCGATCCATCGTGCCTGAGCCGCTCATGGTCCTGTTCCAAATTCAGTTGACAACGGTGTCATACCAACCGCGGTCGGCAACGGCTTCACCAGCCGAGGGATGTCAGGCGCGTGCTGAATCCCGTCGAGCCGACTGTAGAGGCCGTTGGCGGCGACCAGCTCACGATGACTGCCTGTTTCGACGATCCGACCGTGGTCAAGAACGTGGATGACGTCCGCGCGACGGAGAGTGGAGAGCCGATGGGCGATCACAATCACGCTTCGGCCAATCATCAGCCGGTCGAGGCCCCGCATGACGTATTGTTCGGAGATCGCGTCCAAGCCCGACGTCGGCTCATCAAGGATCACGATAGGTGTGTCGCGAACCAGCGCACGGGCGATCGCGATGCGCTGGCGCTGGCCGCCGGACAGGCTCACCCCCCGCTCGGCCACGGGGGTGTCGTAGCCCAGCGGCAGCGTTCGGACGAATTCGTCGACGTTGGCAACCTCCGCGGCAGCGAGCACCTGCTCGCGAGTGGGGTGGTCCGCGCCGTAGGCGATGTTGTCGTAGATGGTGCCTCGAAACAGGATCGAGTCCTGCAGAACCATGGAGATCTGCTTCCGAACCGTCGCGAGCTGCAGGTCCCGGACGTCGATGCCATCCAGCAGAACGGACCCGTGGGTGACGTCGTACAGGCGCGGAATCAGACTGACAACCGTTGACTTTCCCGCGCCGGTCGGCCCGGCGATCGCGACCATCTGGCCGGGCTCAACCCGAAGGTTGATCGCGTGCAGAATCTCGGAACCGGCGTAGCCGAAGCTCACCTCCCTGAGCTCGACCGCGCCTTTCAGCCGCGGGGCCGGCCTGGCGCCGGGGCGGTCCACAATTGCCGGGGCCGTGCTGAGGATCTCGAGCAGCCGTTCTGCGCTCACCTGACCCCGGCTGATGACCGTGGTCAGCTTGGCCAGTTCCTTCATCGGATCGTAGAGCGCCTTTAAATAGGCGAGGAAGACCAGCAGCAAACCCAGCGTCATCGTGCCGTCCAGCACCCGGCCCACACCCACCCAGAGAACGAGGACTGTTCCGAGGACAACGATGACATCCACCAGTGGTGAGAGCGCCGATTGGAGTCTGACCAGCCGCAGGCCCGCGTTCATCCGTGCGATATTCCGATCCCGGAAGTCGGCCTCATGGCGCCCTTCGCTGGTTGATGACTGCATTGCCCGCACCGAGGAGAAGGTCTCCGTCATTGCTGACGCGATATCGCTGTCCTTGCTTCGTGCCGCCCGTGAGGCTGACTTCACTCGCGGCCGATAGACCAGCACCGTGGCGAACAGGAGTGGCGCGACGGCAAGCGCAATCAGTGCGAAGGCAGGGTCCACGACCAGACAGATGGTCGCGATGAAACCCAGAATCAGGACGTTGGGCACGAGCACCGCCATCATCGAGATGATCATGGTGCGCAGGTAGTCAACGTCCGTCGTCGTTCGAGTGACCAGGTCGCCCAGGCGTTGTTTGTCGTGGAAAGACAGCGACAATCGCTGAAGGTGGGCGAACACGTCAACCCGGATGCTGGCCGTGATCCTCTCCCCGACGCCATTCAACAGCCGTGACCCGAGGTAGCTGGCGCCGGCGTAGATCAGGGTGAACACCAGCAGCCCCGCGAGTGCGACGGTCAGCAGTTGCAGGCGGTCCATCCCTTCGGCGCCGAAGACCCGCAGCAGGGCGTTCTCCGGGGGCTTGCCCGAGGATTGGAGGACGTTGTCCACGACTACTTTCAAGGGCCAGGGCAACGCCACCTGCATGACCGCGGCCAGAATAACGAGGCCGACGCCCCCGGTCAACGCCCAGGCTCTCGGCGCCATGGAATGCCGGAACCGCCACAAGGGGATAAACACGAGGAGCCTCCTTCTTAGCAACCTGCCCACCCAGAACGAATAAAATGAGACTTCCTCCGCTCTGAAGTTATCCGGATCGTCCGGATCGTCCAACCCCGGCCCACATCGCCCGTGTAATGGCAATTCCCCGAGTGCTCCACAAGCACCCCGCCGACAGTGGGTCCCCGCTGAAGGTTCGAAATATGCGGCCCAAATTACACGCACGGATATCTCTGTCGTCGATACCCTGAACGCATGGACATCCAGGTCAGACGCTGGTACGCGGGCTCAGTCATGGCCTGGGCAGGGATCCTCATTCCGTGGTCGGCCCTCGTCGTTTCCTGCACTGTGCTGTTGGGTCGCGGTGCACACATGACGCTCCACTTCGAACCCACCGGGGAGGAACTCGCGGAAGCTCGGACGGGCAACCTGCTGATTCTTGGCGGCTCGATCGGCCTATTCGTCGGTGCGGGCTGGGCGCGCTTGATGCACGTCCCGCTATGGGCCTGCATTCTGGTCGCCATCCCGGCGGCTCTGGTTGGGGGCCTCACCTTCTTCGCGGGAAACACACTTTTCCCGCAACTGAGCTACTTCCTGGCGGTACCAATTGCCGCTACTGCCCTCATTAGCGTTCTGATCCTCGCACGGCCCGTCCACCGTGCTCCTCTACCGCCTGAACCGAGATCATCGAACGCAACCCTCTCGTGAACCCGTGCAGATCCAGTCTCCGGATACCTCGAATCGTGTTCGGCAGCTGCCGTTAGTCGCTCACGGTGCGCTCGGGGCTGAGATCGCGGAGCATGACGAGCTCCCGCTGGCCACCCGGGAGCAGATCGCCGAGTTCGTCGGAGACGGTAAAACCGTTTCTTTCGTAGGCTCGTCGGGCTTCGACATTGTTCGGCCTCACGGACAGGGCCAGCGTCGCCGCGCCAGTGCTCGCTGCCCAGCGTGCGATCGCAGTAATGAGCGCAGTGGCGACACCACGACTGCGAACGGCGGGGTCGACCCACATTGAGATGAGCTCGGCGCGGCTGCCGCGGTCCGTGGCCGGGGTACCAGTGGCCATGCCGACAGGAGCGCTCCCGTCGACGTCGACGGCCAGGAGATTGATCGATCCCGGGATCGACAGGCGTTCACGCCAGCGGCCATCCGGCGCGTCTGCCCAGTCTTGCAGGCGTGAGCCAAAGGCGCCGGGCGCGTCGGTCAGCGCCGCGATCCGCACCGACCGCCAGGCCCGCCAGTCGTCGGCGGATACGGCGAGCAGCTCGATAGTCATGCCCCGACCATACCGACTGGTGCGACGGCGTGAGGAACGACAATCACGATGAGGCGCTTCGCGAGTGGGGCCGGCTCGATCTGGGGCGTGCCAGAGTCCGCGTCGAGCGGCTTAGCGTCGGGGTGCGATCTCAGGTGGCGGCCACTTCCAGGCGGTCAGGGCAATGGCGACGAGGAGTATCACTTCGATGAAGCTACCGAGGAAGTAGTAAAACCACGTTTCGCCGATGGTCGAACCGATGATGGTGATTATGTAGAGGACGCTAACGACGATGTTGACGGTCCGGTTGACTCGTGGTTTGAGCACGAGTGACAGGACCACCATCAGGGCCGGAAGCAGGATGTAGATCAGGGTGAAGATGAGGAATACCTGGTTGATCGCGAATCCCGTGGTCGCCACCTTGCCATCCAGCGCAGCGTTGAGAACATCAGCGCGGAGAAACCCGAAGATATCCACGTAGGCGAACACGAACAGTATCGCGATCCACAGAGCGCAGAGCACGAGTTTCACATCGACTTTGGTATCTCGGTACTGCCTGGTTGATGTCGTGGTCACGGGGATCTGATCCTCTCGTTGGGCACCACGGGCGGCGACGCCCGAAGAGTCGCCCCGAGGGTTGCCTCAAGGGCGGCCATCTGCATGGTCTCACAAGGACGAGTGCTCGGCGAGGGGACAAGGGTCCCGCCGTGGAGGTTCCAAACGGCCGGGGCGTAAGCCACTTATCCCGCATGGTGGCTGAACCTCCAGGCGCATCCGAAGGCTCGGGTCCAGCTCGCCGACGGGAAACGGCAGGTCGTCGCCCACGCCGCGACGGGAGCGGAGCGGGACCGGCTATGGGCCCGGTGGCGGTCGCTGGACAAGGACCTCGACGGGTACGCCCGTCGTAGGCCGACGGAGACGGCCGTGGAGGTCTTCGAACCGGTGACGTGAGCGACTCCCTTGGCGGACTAGGGCGTCCACCACGGCCGCAGCGGCAGGTCGACGTGTTGTACGTCTCCGTGGGTGACGATGAGGCCGGGGTTGTGCGTCGCGGTGGGTGACGATGGGGTTGTCGACGTCGGCGGCGTCATCGTGACGAGCAGCGATGGTCTCGGAGGAAGGCTCGGGCCGGGGTCGTCGCGTTGAGCCTGGCCGGGCTGGTCGGCGCGGTGACGGCGGCCGCCACATCCTCAACACGAGGTGGCCCCTTCCCCGGCCGGGTGTGGTAGTCAAGAGTTGCTGGCATGACCTTGTGGCAGCAGAATGGAGCCGGACGCGATGATCGTGGTCGCCTCGCCGGAGCAGGCCGAGGCCCTGCTCGACGCGGGGCAGCTGGGCTGTCCCGGTTGTCCCGGGGCGTTACGCCCGCACGGGTATGGCCGCATCCGCAGGGTGCGCAGCCTCGGCGAGGCACCGGTCACGGTGCGACCCCGCCGTGCCCGCTGCTTCTCCTGCGCGGCCACGCACGTGCTGCTGCCCGCCGGACTGGTTCTGCGCCGGGCAGACACGGCCCAGGTGATCGGCACGGCCCTGGCTGCGAAGGCCCGCGGCGACGGGCACCGCACGATCGCGGCCCAGCTGGGCCGCCCGGTCTCCACGGTGCGCCGCTGGCTGCGGCGGGCGCGGGAACCACACGCCGACTGGTTGCAGGAACAGGGCGTGCAGCACGCGTACCGTGCCGATCCTGACATCCTGAACCGCGACCTGGTCTGGCCGACTCCGCTCGGGGACGCACTGAATCTCCTCGCCGGCGCGGCGCTGGCCTGCCAGCAGCGTTGGGATTCCCCGCTGCCAGTGTGGACGCTGATCGGCATGTTCACCCGAGGCCGGCTCCTGCCCCCACCCTTGCGCACCTGAGATCCAGCGCTGGGGCGCTCTCGCGTGCCCGAACACCGCCGTCATCGTGACGACCACGACGATCCCCGCCGTCACCGCTGACGACCACCACGTCACCGTGCCGACCACACCCCCAAAACTCATCGTCAAACTGGATGAAGCCTCATCGTCATTCAACGTGACGGACAACAGGTCGACGCCGCCACCGGCATCCGGCTTGACCGCCAGCACCTGGTGAAGCTGGATCCCACCGGTCTCGAAGGCGAGCCTCGACCCAGCCATGTACAGGCCCCACACCTTCGCCGTGTGCAGCCCCACCTCGGCGACCGCCTCATCCCAGTGCTCGACCAGATTGATGCACCAGTCGCGTAGTGTCATCGCGTAATGGGTGCGCAGGTTCTCCTCGTGCATCACCTCCAGCCCGACATCCTGCGCGGCGCTGATGATCTGGCCCGAGCCGGTGAGCTCGCCATCCGGGAACACGTAGCGGTCGATGAACCCGCGAGGGGACGCTTCGGATCGGTTGTCCGGCCGGGTGATGCAGTGGTTGAGCAACAGGCCGCCGGGACGCATCCGTGACTGCAAAAAATCGAAGTACGACGGATAGTTGCGCACACCGATGTGCTCGAGCAGCCCGATCGACGACACGGCGTCGAAACCGGTCTCTTGAATGTCTCGGTAGTCGCCGAACCGGACCTCGGCCAGACCTGTCAGGCCCTCTGCGGCGATGGCCCGCTGCACCCAGGCGGTCTGCTGTTCCGACAGCGTCACGCCGGTGGCCTCGACGCCTCGGCGAGCGGCATAGCGCACCATGCCGCCCCAGCCGCACCCGACGTCGAGCAGCCGATCACCGGGCGTCAGCCGCAGCTTCTCGACAACCAGCCGGCACTTGTTCTCCTGCGCCTCCTCCAGCGATGCGTCCGGGCGCGGGTAGCACGCGAAGGTGTAGGTCATCGACGGCCCGAGCACCCACTCATAGAAGGTATTCGACACGTCGTAATGGTGGTGGATGGCCTCGGCATCCCGGGTCTTGCTGTGCCGCAGTCCCCCCGGCGACGCGGCGCCAGCGCGGCGGCCCTTCCTGGGCGGGCGGCGCGATCGGGCGCAGGTTCTCCAGACCGATGGAACGGATGATGGTGGCCATCACTCGCGGCGGCGGCAGCTTGAAGACGAGGTCGCCGGCGAGGGCCCTGAGGAGTTCGTAGGGGTCGCCGGGGTGCACCCCGTGGACCTCGAGGTCCCCGGCGATGTACGCGCGGGCCAGGCCCAGGTCTCCGCGGCCGGTTGCCAGATAGTAAGTACCCCGCGGCGTTCTCAGCTCCAGTCCGAGCGGGGCGTCGGGCGGGCCCGCCGAACTCCCGTCGTAGGCGGTGAATCGGAGTGGAAGCTGCCCGCCGGTGAGGATCTCCAGGATCTCGGAGAGGGTGAGTTTCCTCGTCTGGTTTCTCGGCACCGTGGACCAGAAGCCGACGTTGACGTAGGTCTCCTGTGGCCGGATCGGGTAGAGCGGCCAGCCGCTGTGGCCGCGTAACCGCAGAGGGCACAACCAGATCGGCTGGATCGGCACGGTGTCGAGAAACCAGCCGAGGAAGTCTGCACATCGCTCGATCGGCACCTCGACGTCCTGCACGACGCGTTCACGGGGCGGGCGGTCGTGGAGGCGCTCGATGCGATCACCGATGTGGAATCGTTGTTCGTAGCGCATCAGTTTCGAGTAGAAACCGCTGCTCCGAAGCGTGCGCGGCCAGAGCGCTCGGATGCGTGGCCGCTGGGCGCCGAACGCCTCCGAACACCAGAACCAGTCCGTGTCCCACCGCCACAGATAGTCGTGGATCGTGAGCCGGTCGTGCCTGATGCCGAAATCGTGTTGGATGGAGAGGTAGTAGATCTGTTGGCCGGTGTAGTCGCTCACCGGCCCGGGCGCCGCGGTCTGCGTGCCCACACAGAGGCAGCTCTCTTCGGCGCTGAACACCACTCCGTCGAGGTAGTCCACGCGAGCTCCGTCCAGCACACCGGTTGCGATGATGGCATCCGTCGCCGCGACCAGGTCAGCGAGCGCGTGGAACCGCAGATGCCGGAGCTCGACGAACGGCGCCACCGGCTCCAGCTCGATTCGAAAGCGCACCGCGTAGCCGAGGGTGCCATAAGAGTTCGGGAAGGCGCGGAAAAGGTCTGCGTGCTCGTCGGGCGAGGCGGTGACCTCTTCACCCGCACCGGTGAGGATGTCCATTTCCAGCACGGACTCGTGCGGCAAGCCGTTGCGGAACGAGGTCGACTCGATACCGAGGCCGGTGACCGCGCCGCCGAGGGTGATCGTCTTCAGCTGCGGCACGACCAGCGGCGCCAGCCCGTGAATCAGAGTCGCAGTGACGAGACTCTCGTAGGTGCACATGCCGCTCACGTCGGCCGTGCGCGCATCCGGGTCCACCGCGATCACTTCCTTCAAACCCGAGGTATCGAGGCCCCTGGCGTTCGGCTTCGTGCGTGACCGGAACAGGTTCGAGGTGGGCTTGGCGAGTCGAACGGACGCCGTCGGCGGCACCGCTCGATAGCTCTCCAGAAGGCGCTCCACGCCGGCAGCGTGAGCGGTGCGTCGATCGCGGAAGGGGACACGCGTTCAAGCTAGTCCTCCGTCAGTGCGGCCGCGCCGGCCGATTGAACTTTGGAACCGAATCAGGTATCCGTCGGGATCGGTGACGAGGAACTGACGCACACCGGCTTCCTGGTCGGCCATGCGGTACCACTCGGTCTCGGGCTGCATGAACAGCGAGACGTCGGCTTCGCGCAATGCCGCCAGGATCGGCTCGACGTCGGGCACGGCCACCTGAAAGTTGACGCCCCGTCCGTAAGGGACCTGGAGCGGCCCCGTGATCCAGCTTCTCCCGACGTCGGCCTGTTCGAGCATCAGGTGGGCCATTCCCAGGGTGATGTACGCGAAGCTTTCGTCCGGGCGGTCGTACCTAATCTCGAAGCCACAGAGCGCACACCAGAATCCGATGCTGGCTTTAATGTTCCGCACAAAAAGTTCCGGCACCAGCCCTGGGTCTATCCCGGTAGTCATCCAGTTATGGTGTCATGCCGTCCTGATCGCACGCGTTTTCTGCGACCCGGAGCTCGTCCGTGTCTCTGGCCGAGACCCGCGCCCACGACTTCCAATCGACAAAGCCTTGACAAGGGAAATTCTCAGGTAGGCGAAAAAACCGTTATCATTGCTAATGATACGTGTTACTCGACACGATCTGCTCTGCTCGCCAGAACCGTCGTGCAGAGCTGCACCATGCGGGAATCACATCTCTCGCGTCAACACCCTAAGGAGCCCCAGGTGGCATCGAAACCCGCTGCAGACATAATTAATAGTATTGGAGGGGCCGACAACATCGTCGGCTTCACCCACTGTGCCACCCGACTGCGTTTCACGCTGAAGGACGCATCGGGGATCGATCAAGCGGCCGTTGAGGCGATACCCCTGGTCTTGGGTGCGGTTCCGCAGACGGGCAACCGCTACCAGGTTGTCATCGGCGGAGCAGTCGAGACCGTTTACAACGACATTATGGCGCTTCCCGAGATGAAGAATCACGGCACGGGCGACAGCATTGCCGATGTGAAGGCCGCGGAGCGCGCGAAGGGCCCCCGCGGAAAATTCGCCGCGCTCGACACCTTCTTCGAGATCCTGTCCGACTCCTTCCGCCCGATCCTGGGCGCGCTGCTGGGCGCATCCCTGTTCATCACGTTCATGGCCTTGATGGCAACCCTCGGCGTCATTCCGGCCTGGAACGCCCCGGGCGTGACCCTCGACCCGTCCTGGCAGTTCATCAACCTGATGTGGCAGGGCGTTTTCGTCTTCCTGCCGCTCATGGTTGCCTACAACGCTTCCAAGCGGCTCGGCGCCGACCCCTGGGTCGGATTCGGAATCATGGCCGTCGTCATGTTGCCGGGCTTCGCCGCTCTGGGACAGACGGCAGGTGCAGAATCCGTCTTCGGCGGCCACGCATCCGTCGTTCAGATCTTCGGACTGCCGCTGACCGTCACAGACTACAGCTCGCAGGTTTTCCCGCCGCTGATGATGGCCGCTGTGCTCGGTCTACTGACGAAGGGTCTCAAGAAGATCATTCCGTCCAGCGTGCAGCTGATCTTCGTGCCGTTCCTCAGCATGCTGATCATGATCCCGCTGACCGCCTTCCTGATCGGCCCGATGGGCGTCTACGGCGGTGCCGGTCTCGGTAACTTCCTCAAGTCGATCAACGATTTCTCGCCGTTCATCTTCGCGGTTGTCATTCCGCTGGCCTACCCGTTCATGGTTCCGCTCGGCCTGCACTGGCCCCTGAACGCGATCATGCTTCTCAACATCCAGTCCCTCGGCTATGACTTCATCCAGGGCCCCATGGGTGCATGGAACTTCGCGTGCTTCGGCGCAACTGCCGGCGTGCTGTTCCTCGCCATCCGTGAAAAGGACCGCCTGATGAAGCAGACGGCAACGGGCGCGCTCGCGGCCGGCCTCCTCGGTGGCATCTCTGAACCGTCGCTCTACGGAATCCACCTGCGGTTCAAGCGCATCTACCCGCGCATGCTCGTCGGTTGCCTCGTCGGTGGCGTCATCATCGGCCTCGGCGGTGGCGTGAAGACAAGCGCATTCGTCTTCACCTCGCTGTTGACCATCCCCGCGTTCGACAACATCCCGCTCTATGCGGGTGCCGTCGCTGCATCCTTCATCACCGCGATGGTCCTCGTGATCATCTCCGGCTACAAGACTCCCGAGCAGAAGGCGGAAGCTTCCGCTGCGATCGCCCTGGCCGCTGAGTCGAATGAAGACGCGGCATTTGCCTCGAACGCTGCAGCACCGGTTGTTGCCGGTGGCACCGGCACGGCGACCGCAGTCGCCACCCTGCTGGCAACGATCGGTTCACCGGTCGCCGGTATCGTGGTTCCGCTCGCCGACGTTCCCGACCCCGTGTTCAGCAAGGGCATCGTCGGAATCGGAGTCGGAGTGGATCCGACCGAGGACACCGTCTATGCACCCGCTGCGGGCAAGGTCGTCGTCGCTCAGCCGACCGGTCACGCTTTCGGCCTGCTGCTCGACAGCGGTGTGGAACTGCTCATTCACGTGGGCATCGACACCGTGAACTTGGCCGGCAAGGGATTCGACGTGAAGGTAGCCGCGGGGGACCGGGTTGAGGCGGGCACTCCGCTGGTGACCTTCGACCGCAAGGTGATCGAGGATGCCGGCTACTCGCTGGTGACCCCGGTCCTGGTGACGAACCCCCGCAAGTTCGGCTCGATCGACGAGGTATCCTCTGGTCAGGTGACGGCCGGAGCCCCGCTCATCACGGTCGCTGCCAAGTAAGACAACTCAGTAGGACACCCCCAGTCAAAAGGTGGGCAGAGAATTCTCTGCCCACCTTTTGCTGTCTAGACCGGCGGTGGTTCCGCGACAGGCGCTTCAGACTCAAGCCCACGGATGAATGTGGCCGGCTCGGTCAGGAACGGCCGCCCGCGCCTGTGGATTTTCTCTCCGACTATCCTTTGTAGGGAGCGGCCGCCAGAATCTCGATCTGAATGCCGGCTCTGGCCGGGGTGTCGTAGGTGACGATGTCGCCGACCCGGCTTCCGATGATGGCCTGGCCGACCGGGGACGACGGGGAGTAGACATCGACTCCCACGTTAGGGTCGAGTGCAACGAGTTCCCGTTGGCCGAGAAGAAAGACCGTGGCGCGGGTGTCCCCGGAGATCATCGCCGTGATCCTCATCCCGGGTTCCACCAGGCCGTCATCCGGTTTGATCGAGGCTTCTGCCTGACTGAGGGTCTTGCGCAGTTCGCGCACCCGCTCGAGGGTGGCGCGGTCGGGATTGGGGTGGGTGGCCAGGCGCGCGAGTTCCTCCGTCAAGTGAGCGAGCGCGTTGGGTGGTATCCAGACTGATTCGGCGGTCATGGGTTGCTCCGTAACTTCGAACTTCGCGAACGGCCATTGCTCCGCGCAATGATGAATGCAACAGGCTACTCGCGTGAGGCGTGATCCAGGCGGAATCGGCCTGAGTGGGCGTGTTCGTTCACGCACGCCGTTGGGCCGCAGCACCCCTGTCGGGTCCGCCGAGCCGTGAGCAGATCTCCTTAAAGCTTAAGAGAAGGGGGCGAAAGTCACGGCTCGGCGGAGATTTGGCTCAGGTCGACCAGAGGCCGGGCACGACGACCACCAGGCGGCATCGCGGACAGCGATGACAGGACTCGAGCCCCTCGGCGGTGTCCACGCCGTCCTCCGTCATCTCGACGCCGCAGGCGGGACAGGCCAGCCCATCACCGTCGAACCCGATTTCTGTCATCCATCCAGTGTGCGCCACTCCGCTGTGCCGGACGCGCGGGCTTTTGCTCGCGGCGGTGTCACGGCGCACCTTATGGGCGCCGGCGCACGTTCTATGCTGCGCCGGCGTCCACAGGGTGCGCCGCGAACCTGGCTCCGCCGGGACGCTCGCCACCCGGTAGACCTCCCAGCCGGTCGCGTCGAGCTCGGACAGCTTCTCCGCGGTGATGGGCTCACCGAAGGGCATCCCGGCCTCCGCGAACGACGGGCCAGGCCAGGGGCAGACGGCGCGCCATCCGTCATGGTAGATCGCCCGGTGGCCGAGCATCTCGAAGTACTGGGTGTGGTGCCGGGTGGGCGCCGACTGGTCGTTGAGCGTGTCGACGAAACTCACCCCCTGCAGGGGCGACTGGGTGACGCCCCTGCTGGTGGCCGGGGGCTTGACCTCGAGCAGGTCGAGCAGGGTGGGGACCATGTCCTCCGGGGTCTTCGGCGGGTCGACCTGGTGGTTGTCGTAGACCAGGTCTGGGTACCACTGACTGGTATCGCCGCCCAGGAAGCCGTAGAAACGTTCGAACCCCCGGGCAAGCGGCCACCGGGTGTACGGACCGGCGGCGGTCTCCTGGTTGCTCGGCGTCAGGTGCCATTTGCCCACCATGAAGGTGTTGTAGCCCTGCTCGAGCAGCATTTCGGAGAGGAATCCGTTCTCGAACGGGATGACCCCGTCGTAGCCGGGGTACCCCGAGGCGAGCTCGGTGATCGCGGCCATGCCGTTGCTGTGGTGGTTGCGCCCGGTGACGATGCACGAACGGCTCGGCGAGCACAGCGCCGTCGTGTGCATGTTGTTGTACCGCACCCCGGATGCCGCGAGGGCGTCGAAGTTCGGTGTGGCGATCGGGCCGCCGTAGCAGCCGAGCTGGCCATAGCCGGTGTCGTCCAGCACGATGGTCAGCACGTTCGGGGCATCTTTCTTCGCCCGGATGGGCGCCGGCCAGGCCGGACTCGACTCGTCGGTCGTTCGGCCGATCACGCCGGGGAACGGCGTTCCGGGCTCGTATTCCACAATTCCCATGACATCCTCCAGGTCGCTCGAGACCAGGCGCGGCGCCAAGACTGAGACATCTAGCAGGGTTGCACGCGGGGAAAAGGTGTCAAGTGGTTACGGCGCTTCTGGACCGGCGGCGGCCTCGTCCCCTTAGGCCGCTCGGATGAGCATCCTTGCCGGCGTCTTCGTCGCCCTCGCCGCCATCCTGCACGGCTACATCTTCCTGATGGAGAGCGTCTGGTGGACCAGACCGGCCACCTGGAAACGCTTCAACTTGACCAGCCAGGCGGATGCCGACACCACCCGTTCCCTGGCCTACAACCAGGGCTTCTACAATCTGTTCCTCGGCGTGGGTGCGGCCATCGGCCTGGTCCTGTACTTCAGCGGCGAGACTGCCGCCGGCGCAGCCCTGATCCTCTTCACGACCGGCGCGATGGTGCTCGCGGCCACCGTGCTCACCACGACCGGACCCGGCTACCTACGGGCGGCGCTCATCCAGGGCACGCTGCCGCTGATCGGATTCGTGCTGTTCGCGTTGGCGCGCTGAAACCGGCCCCGCGCTCCCCGGCGCGCGCCGAGTTCGCCCGTTCCGGTCGAGTTCGCCTCGCACGCCGGTCGAACTCGACCGCAAGTGTCGAACTCGGCGGGGCTCGCAAGCGAGCCGGGGTACTGAGCGAGCCTGTCAGCCGGCGAGCACCCCGTAGAGCAGCGGCGAGAAGCAGTCCACGAAGACCACCGCGTTGACGATCACGCTCCCCCAGAATGCGGAGCGGAAACTGGCCTTCTGGGTCTTGTGGCGCAGCGTCTGCTGAGCGACGATCGCGCCGGGCCAGCCGCCGGCCAGCCCCAGCAGGAGCAGAGTGCTCTCCGAGACCCGCCAGCGGCCGTTCTGTGCGGCGGACTTGTCCACCGCGTAGAAGACGAAGCAGGCGACGCTCACGACGAGGTAGAGCCCGGCGACCCAGAGCGGCACCGGCCGGTACAGGCCGACGACCAGGTAGATCGCCAGGAACGCGGGGATGGCGAGGTAGGAGACGGCTCCGGAGTTGGCGCGGGAGCGCATCCGTCGCCGCCTGGTCTGCATGGTTCGATTCACGGGTCAGTCGAGGAAGTCGCGCACGACGGTGTCGAGGGCTGCGACGGTGAGAGCGATGGAACCGATGTCGATGCGCTCGTCGTTGCCGTGGAACAGCTGGCGGAACGTGCCGTAGTCCCAGTGGCGACTCAGCAGCGCGAACCCGTAGGCGGGGATGCCGCGCCGGCGGTAGAAGCGGGCGTCGGAGCCGCCGACGCTGAGCACCGGGAGCAGGTCGGCGTCGGGATAGGCGCGGCGCACGGCCTTGCCGAGCGAGTGGAACAGCGGCGTGTCGACCGGGGACCGGGTGGCGGCGGCGAAGTCGTCCCCCTCGATTGTGACGTCGTCGGCCAGGTCGCCGAGGGCGTCCCGCAGGTAGGCGTCGACGTCGGCGGCCGCGATGTCGGGCAGCACCCGGATGTCGAGGGTGATCGTGGCGAGCGCCGGGATCACGTTGTCCTTGACGCCGGCCCGCACGATGTTGGGCGAGATGGTGGTGTGCGTCGACGCGTGGGCGAAGCCCGCCAGCACGCCGAGTTCGTTCAGGGCGTCATCGATCCGGGCGGGGTCGAGCAGCCGTTCGGCGAGCGGTGCGTCCAGGTGCAGGGCCGCGACGTAGTGCCGCCAGTCGGTGGTGATCTGCACCGGGGCGCGGTAACGGGCCAGCCGTTGCACGGCATCCGCTGCGATCACGGCGGCGTTTCGGGCGCCCCACGGGGCCGACCCGTGACCCGGTGTGCCGCGCACGACCAGGCGTCGCCCGGCGATGCCCTTCTCGCCGACCGCGGCGGAGATCAACGGCCGGGGGCCGACCATGGCGCCGCCGGACTCGGTCAGCACGTAGTCGGCGTCGATCAGGTCGAGCCGGTTCTCGGTGAGCCATTCCACCCCGAGCCGGCTGCCGTCCTCCTCGTCGGCGACGGCCGCGAAGATGAGGTCGCCGCGGGGGCGGAACGAACCCGTCGCGATGGCGCGGGTGACGACCGCGTAGCTGGCGGTCAGGTAGAGCATGTCGAGGGCGCCGCGCCCCCAGATTTCACCGTCGACGATCTCGGCCGCGAACGGGTCGCGGGTCCAGCCGCCGTCGCTGACCGGGACCACGTCGAGGTGGCCTACCAGGGCGAGCGAGGGCGCCGTGGGGTCGGTGCCGGGGATGCGGGCGATCAGGGACGCGCGTCCCGGGTGCGGTTCGACGACCTCGAGGTCGAGCCCGGACCCGGCGAAGAACCCTTCCAGCGTGCGCACGCTGCGGATCTCGCCGCCCGAATCGGGGCTGCCGTCGTTGACGCAGGCGTTGCGGATGAGGTCGCGCAGCAGGTTGATGGTCTGCCGGGTGAGGGCTTCCTGGTCGCTCATGCGCGGGTGCGGCCGCTGGGCACGGCATTCGGTTCGATGATGGGACCGGTCCTTTCGGAAGTGCCTGAACTCTACCCGGTGCCGTCGCCGGCGGATGACGCGTCGCATGCCGAGGCGCGGCATCCGGTGCGCCCGTTCCGGCACCGGTCCGCCCGCCGGGTGGGCGCCGAACCAATTCGACGGAGATTTTGCCGAAAAAGGGCGTTTTCAGGGGTGTTCGGGCCCGATTGGGGCAAAATCTCCGTCGAATTCGTTAGGGGCGGGGCTTGGGGTGCGGGGTGGCGTGCGCGGCGAGGGGGCTCAGGCGGCGAGCTGCTCGGCGACGCGGGCCGGGGCCAGCTGGGTCTGCAGGGCGGCCAGTAGCAGCGGCAGCTGCTCGGCGGGGGAATCCGGGGCCTCGGGGTGCCACTGCACGCCCGTGATCGGGGCGGAGGCGTGCTCGATGGCCTCGACCAGACCGTCCGGGGCCACGCCGGCCGGCGACAGGCCCTCGCCGAGCCGGCCCACGCACTGGTGGTGCGCGCTCTGCACCGAGATCCGGGTGGCGCGGAGGCTGCCCTGTAGTGTGCTGCCGGCGATCAGCCGAACCGGGTGCTCGCTCAGGATCCGGTCGATGGGCACTCCCACGTTGCGGTGGATGCCGTCCTCGATGTGCTGCACGATCGTGCCGCCGAGGGCCACGTTGATGATCTGCAGGCCCCGGCAGATGCCGAGCAGCGGGGTGCCGCGGTCCAGGGCCCGCCGCACGAGGGCGATCTGGCCGGCATCCGCCGTCTCGTAGTGGCGGGTTTCGCCCTCGTACCCGGTGTAGCCGCCGTAGAACCGGGGCGCGATGTCTTCACCGCCCATGATCAGGATGGCGTCGCAGGCATCCGTCGCCGTGAGCAGCTCGGGGGTGGTCAGGTCGGCCGCGGCCACCCGGGTGACCTGCCAGCCGCCGCGCTCCCCGGCGGTCACGGCGTTCCCGATCAGCACCTGCACCTTGGCGTGGTACTCGGGCAGGTCGGGCCGGTGACGGGTGACTTCGACGACGGCCAGCCGCGGCGCGGAGGCGGGAGCGGAGGCGGGGTAGGGCGGCGAGCTGAATGCTGAGGTCATGGTCGCCTTCCGCTGCCGGTTCCGGGGGTGGGGTGTCGCACCAGTCTGCAGGGAACCCGCCCGCGGGCCCCGCGGAGCCGTAACAGGGCGCAACAGACCGGGCGCAACGCAGCCCGCGCAACCGCGCACCGGCCGCGCACCCGCAGCGCGCCGCGCACGGTGGACTCGCCCCGCACACCGCTCTATGCTCGAAAAAGGAACCCCTGAGCATCGATACTGTGTGAGGAAGTGGGCCCATGCGGTCACGGTGGCTGATCCCGGTAGTCGCGGCAGCGGCCTGCGTCTGCGCCCCTCCCACGGTCGCGTGGGCCGAGGACCCGGTCACGTTCGGGGCCAGCCACATCGCCGACCCGGCGGGTGCCGTCACCGAACGCAGCGACGAGGTCACCGCGGCCCTGGACAAGCTGTATGCCGACACCGGAACCGACCTCTTCGTGGTCTACGTCGACAGTTTCACCGGCGTCTCAGACCGCACGCAGTGGGCCGACAAGACCGCCGACAACAACGGGCTGGGCACGAACGACGTGCTGCTGGCCGTCGCCACCGGCGACCGGGAGTACCAGCTGTCGGTCGCACCCGACTTCGCCCTGACGGATGCCCAGCTGACCGAGGTCGAGACCGTCGCCATCGAACCGGCCCTGCGCGAGAACGACTGGGCGGGAGCCGCCATCGGGGCCGCCGACGGCCTCGCCGCCAGCCTGCAGGGCCAACCGGTCACCGCGCCCGCGATCACGCCGGGTAGCGCCCCCGGCGGCAGCGGGGCCGGCGGGGGCGGCGGCTTCCTCGTCCTGGCGTTCGTGGTCATCGCCGTGATCGTGCTCCTGATCGTGGGCCTGGTGCTGTACTTCGTCCTCCGCGGCCGCCGCAAGGGCGCCCTGTCCGCCGGGGGCGCTCCGGCGACCGGGCTCCCGGCGCTGCCGACCCCCGAACTCAAACGGCGCGCCGCGAGCACCCTGGTGCAGACCGACGACGCGATCCGTTCCAGTGAGCAGGAACTCGGCTTCGCGATCGCCCAGTACGGCGCCGCCGCCACGGATGCCTTCCAGGCCACCCTGGTCACGGCGAAGGCCCAGCTCACCCAGGCCTTCGAACTGCAGCAGCAGCTCGACGACGCCATCCCCGACTCCGAGGAGCAGAAGCGGGCCTGGTACGGCGCGATCATCGACCTCTGCGGCCAGGCCAACGCCGCCCTGGACGCGCAGGCCGACAGCTTCGACGAGCTGCGCCAGCTGGAGAAGAACGCGCCGGAGATGGCGGCATCCGTCGCCCGGAAGGCCGCCGCCGTCTCCGACCGAGTGGCGTCCGCCGAGGCCGCCCTCGCTGCGCTCGGGGCCCGCTACTCCGAGGAAGTGCTGGGCACGGTCGCCGACAACGCCCGCGAGGCCCGGGAGCGGCTGGCGTTCACCTCGACCGCGCTGACCGAGGGCGGAACGCGGCTGGCCGGCGGCGACACGGCCGCCGCCGCCGTCGGCATCCGTGCCGCCGAGGAATCCGTCGACCAGGCGACGTTGCTGCTCGACGCGGTGGACCGGCTGGGTGCCGACCTGCAGGCGGCCGACCAGAGCGTCGCCGGCACGGTCGCCGAGCTGCAGTCCGACATCATCACGGCGCGCGGCCTGCCGACCGACACCCCCGCGTCGGCCGCGCTGCCCGGAGCGATCGAGCAGGCCGAGCAGACGCTGGCCGAGGTCACAACCCGGCTCGGCGCCGGCCACGTCAATCCGCTGGAACTGATGCGCCTGCTCGACGCCGCCAACACCCAGATGGATGCCGCGCTGCAGGGCGTGCGGGACGCCGTCGCCCAGGCCCAGCGCGCCCAGGCCGCCCTGAACCAGAACCTGCTGGCGGCGCGCGGCCGGGTGTCGGCCGCGGAGGACTTCATCACCGCCCGCCGCGGGGCCGTCGGCGCGGAGGCCCGGACCCGGCTGGCCGAGGCGGGACGGCTCCTGGTCGAAGCCGAATCCACGGCGGCCACCGACCCTCCCGCAGCCCTCGCGGCCTCCCAGCGCGCCAACGCCCTCGCCGCGGACGCCATCGCCCGCGCCCGAAACGATGTGGACGGGTTCGCCGGCCAGGGCGCCCGCGGTGCCGGCTACGGAGGCGGAGGCGGCGACAACGGCACGATGGGCGCCATCCTCGGCGGCATCCTGATCAGCTCGATCCTGTCCGGCGGCGGAGGCGGCCGGAGCGGCGGCATGTTCGGCGGCGGGGGCGGGGGCGGTCGCCGAGGCGGGGGCGGCGGCTTCGGCATCCCCGGCGGTTTCGGCGGCGCGGGCGCCCGGTCACGCCGCGGCGGCGGGGGCAGGTTCTAGGCGCCGGGCACATCCGTTTCACACCACTTCCCGACACAATGGAAACATCCGTTCATCCGGACATTCGAAAGGACACCGCAATGACGAAACAGTCAATCTTCGGCCGCATCTCCCAGCTGGCCAAGGCGAACATCAACGCGCTTCTGGACTCCGCGGAGGACCCGAAGCGCATGCTCGACCAGATGGTGCGCGACTACACCAACAGCATCGCCGACGCGGAGAGCGCCATCGCAGAGACGATCGGCAATCTGCGCCTGCTCGAGGACGATTACCGCGAAGACGTCGAGGCGGCGAGCGAGTGGGGCAGCAAGGCCCTGGCAGCCAGCCGCAAAGCGGATGAACTGCGTTCGGCCGGCAACGCGGCCGACGCGGACCGCTTCGACAACCTCGCCAAGGTGGCCCTCGGACGCCAGATGCAGTCCGAGAAGGAAGCGAAGCAGGCCGAGCCGCAGATCGCCTCGCAGACCGCCGTCGTCGCCCAGCTCAAGGACGGCCTGAACAAGATGAAGGAGAAGCTGAACCAGCTCTCCTCCAAGCGCAACGAACTGATCGCCCGCTCGAAGACCGCCGAGGCGCAGACCAAGGTGATGGATGCCGTCAAGAGCATCGACATCATGGATCCCACCAGCGAGGTCAGCCGTTTCGAAGACAAGATCCGCCGCGAGGAAGCCCGCGTGCGCGGTGCCAACGAGCTGGCCGCATCGAGCCTGGACGCCCAGTTCGAAAGCCTCGAAGACCTCGGCGAGCTCTCCGAGGTCGACGCCCGGCTCGCCGCCATGAAGGCCGGCGGAACCAGCTCCATCACGCAGTAGCAACGCTCCGGGCCTCCGCTCGGGGCGCAACCGGGTGCCGACGGGAACATCCCGCCGGCGCCCGTCTCTGTGCCCGCAGAAATCTCCCGCGGAATCAGGGTCTTGGAGCATACTGAGGAGATGGCTCCCACCTTCGTTGTTGTGCCGCAGTGGCAGGGTTCGGTTTCTCCGCGCGCGATGCGCCTGAGTGACGGGGCGGAGGCGATCCGGGGCGACCTTCCCTCGTCGGCGACCCGGGAGGTTCCCGTGCCGGTCGAGGCCGGAGATTCGCAGGGCACCGGCATCGACCGCTTCTCCACCCTGGTCACGGTGCGGGAGCGCCTCGCGGCCACGCTCCGCGGCAGCACCGACGCGGTGCTGACGATCGGCGGCGACAACGGGATCTCCCTCGCCGCCGTCGAACACGCCGCGCGGGAGCATCCGGGTCACCTGGCCCTGGTCTGGCTCGACGCGCACCCGGCCCTGCACACCCCGGAGTCCTCGCCCTCCGGCGGGTTCGCCGGCATGGTGCTGCGGGCCATCACCGGCGAGGGGGCCGAGGGTCTGACCCTCGGCGCCGACGACCGCATCCCGCTGGAGCGGGTCGTGATCGGCGGCGCCCGGGACATCGACCCGGCCGAAGCCGACCTGATTCAGGAACTTCGGATCGTGAGCCTCCCGATCGAGGACCTGGACACCCCCGATGCATTGGTCGCCGCCGTGCTCGCCACCGGGGCAACGGCGTTCTACCTGCACCTGGACCTGAACGTGCTGGACCCGTCCGTGCTGGGCGGCCTGGCCGACCTGTACCCGTTCGGGTTGAGCGTCGAGGCGCTGAACGCGGCGATCACCGCCCTGCGGGCGAACTTCGAGCTGGCCGGAGCCACCATCGCCGGCTTCTCGCCGTCGTCACCGGAAGCGGCCAGCGACGACCTCCCCAGCATCCTGCGCATCATCGGCGCCCTGACCCGCTGACGAAGTCGGCCCGGTCTCGACCGAGGCCCCATTAACCCGCTCTGACCCGGCCTTGCGCTCACCGACCCGGCGGCACACCCGTAGCATAGGACCGACGCGCCGAGCGTCACGACGCCAAAGGAGGCATCCGTGAACGAGCAGATTTCCGGTTCCGAGCAGTCCGGTCCCGAACCAAGGATCATCACGGAGCGGCGCGGACACGTGTTCCTGATCGGGTTCAACCGACCGGAGAAGCGCAACGCCGCCGACTTCGCCCTGCTGCAGCAGCTGGCCCTCGCCTACGGTGAGCTCGAACGCGACCCCGAGCTGCGGGTCGGCCTCGTTTACGCCGTCGGCGACCATTTCACGGCCGGTCTCGACCTGGCGGACGTCGGGCCGAGGATCGGGCCGGACGGCCTCGACATGGTGCCCGAAGGCGGCATCCACCCGTGGCAGGTCGACGGGCGGAGCGTGTCCAAACCGGTGGTGATGGCGGTGCAGGGCACCTGCCTCACCCTCGGCATCGAGCTCATGCTCACCAGCGACATCTCCGTCGCGGCCGAGTCGACCCGGTTCGGCCAGATCGAGGTGGCCCGCGGCATCCTGCCGTTCGGCGGCGCCACCATTCGCTTCCCGCGCGCCGCCGGCTGGGGCAATGCGATGCGCTGGCTCCTCACCGGCGACATGTTCGACGCCGCGGAGGCTCACCGGATCGGTCTCGTGCAGGAGGTCGTGCCGGACGGCACCCAGTTCGACCGTGCGCTGGAACTGGCCGAGCGGGTCGCCGCCCAGGCGCCGCTCGCCGTGCAGGCGACCCTCGCGAACGCCCGCACCGCCGTGCGCGACGGCGCCGCGGCCGCCGAGGCGGAGCTGCAGCCAGCCCTGGCCCGCCTGGCCGCGACCGAAGATTCCCTCATCGGCATGGAAGCCTTCGTGACCCGGAAGCCCGCGACCTTCGTCGGCCGCTGAGCCGCTCCCGAAGCACCGACCGACGCACTGACCGACGCACTGACCGAAGTACTGACCGCACCACTGACCGAGGAGAGACGGATGCCCGCCGCCAGCAGCAGCACCTATGACGTGATCGTGATCGGCGCCGGCGCCGTGGGTGAGAACGTCGCCGACCGCACCAGCTCGTCCGGGTTGCGCACCGTCATCGTCGAGGCCGAACTGGTCGGCGGCGAGTGCTCCTACTGGGCCTGCATGCCATCGAAGGCCCTGCTGCGCAGCGGCGCCGCCCTGGCCGCAGCCCGGCGTGTGGGCGGGGCCGTCGAGGCTGTGACCGGCGACGTGGATGTCGCGGCGGTGCTGCGCCGCCGCGACGCCATCACGCACGACTGGTCGGACGAGAGCCAGGTTCGCTGGCTGGAGAAGGCCGGGATCGCCCTGGTGCGCGGCCACGCCCGCCTCAGCGGCGTGCGCGAGGTGACCGTGACCTCCGCCGACGGCCGGGCGACCGTGCTGACCGCCACGCACGCGGTGGTCATCAGCACGGGATCCGCGGCCCTGCTGCCGGACATCCCCGGCCTGGCCTCCGTCTCGCCGTGGACCAGCCGCGAGGCGACCAGCGCCCGGGGCATCCCGGACAGCCTGGCCATCATCGGCGGCGGCGTGGTCGCCGCCGAGATGGCCACCGCGTACGCCTCCCTCGGCGCGGAGGTCACCATGATCGTGCGCGGAGGCCTGCTGAGCACACAGGAGCCCTTCGCCGGCGAACTCGTCACGGCGGCGCTGCGGGCCGGCGACGTCACCGTGCTCACCGGCGTCTCGACCACCGGGGCCGCCCGCAACGGTGACGGCGACGTGACCCTTACCCTCTCCAACGGCACCCGGGTCACCGCGACCGAGGTGCTCGTGGCCACCGGCCGGTTGCCCCGCACCCGGGACGTCGGGCTGGAGACGGTCGGCCTCGTCCCGGGCGACTGGCTCGAGGTCGACGACACCCTGCTCGTGCAGGGCTCCTCCCCCGAGCTGGCCGGGGCCTGGCTCTACGCCACCGGCGACGTCAACCACCGGGCCCTGCTCACCCACCAGGGCAAGTACCAGGCGCGGGCGGCCGGCGATGTGATCGCGGCCCGGGCCGCCGGCACGCCCGTCGACGACCAACCGTGGGGCACCCACGCCGCCACCGCCGACCATGCGGCCGTGCCGCAGGTCACCTTCACCGACCCCGAAGTCGCGTCTGTCGGGCTGACCCGGGACGCTGCCGAGAGGGCAGGGTTCCACATCCGGGTGCTGGACTACAACCTCGGCTGGGTGGCCGGGGCATCCGTGCACGCCGACGACTACACCGGGTCGGCGCGTGCCATCGTGGACCTGGACCGCGAGGTTCTGCTCGGCGTCACCTTCGTCGGGCCGGATGTCGCGGAGTTGCTGCACGCGGCGACCATCGCCGTGGTCGGCGAAGTGCCGATCCGCCGGCTGTGGCACGCCGTTCCGAGCTACCCGACCCTGAGCGAGGTCTGGCTGCGCCTGCTCGAGGAGTACGGGCGCCCCTGATCGGCGGGCCGGGCCGCCGGCCGCCGTCCCCCGTCCCCTCGGCCCCCTCGCCCTCGTGCCCCGAAGGCTCCCGCCCGTCGCGGCGCACGTTGTGGACGCGGGCGCGGGCTAGAACCACCGCCGCCACGCTCAACCTGCGCCGCGGAGTCACAGTCGAGCGTCACCGTCGAGGATCATCGGATACTCAGCCTTCTGCCGCGGGGGCCGCCTACGCTGGTGGGGTGCGCCGCATCCTGTTCGACTCCCCCATCAGCCGGGCCGGCTACCTCTACGCCACCACGGTGGGCCTGGTCTGGGCTTCGATCTGGAGCACCGGCACGGTCGAGCGCCGAGGCGGCCTCGTCGTCTTCCGTGGGATGCCCGCCTGGACCTTCGGCCGCGGCGGATCCTGCGTCGGCGCCTGCTACCTGACCAACCAGAACGTGTCGACGGCGATCCTCGAGCACGAGGCCGTGCACAAACGCCAGTGGCAGCGCTTCGGCATGGTCTTTCCGCTGCTCTACCTGGTGGCCGGCCGCAATCCGCTGCGCAACCGCTTCGAGATCGAAGCCGGCCTCGAGAAGGGCGGCTATGCCAGGTAACACCGAATCACTCGACCCAGGGGGACCAGAATGACCGCACGAACAATCCTGATCACCGGCGCCAGCGACGGGATCGGCACCGCCGCCGCCCGCGCCCTCGGCCGGGACGGCGACCGCGTCGTGATCGTGGGCCGCTCCCCCGCCAAGACCGCCGCCGTGGCCGCGGAGCTCGGCGCGGACTTCTTCGTCGCCGACTTCGCCCGCCTGGACGAGGTGCGCACCCTCGCGGCGCAGCTGCTGGAACGCTACCCCCGGATCGACGTGCTCGCCAACAACGCCGGCGGCATCATGGGCAATCGCGAAACGACCGTCGATGGCTACGAGTTGACCTTCCAGGTCAACCACCTGGCCCCCTTCCTGCTGACCACGCTGCTAATGGAGCGGCTCGTCGCCAGCCAGGCCCGGGTGATCAACACGTCCAGCGCCGCCAACCTGCTCTTCGGAAAGATCGACCTCGACGATCTGCAGGCCGAGACGAAGTACTCCGCCAACAAGGCGTACGGCGACGGCAAGCTCGCGAACATCCTCTTCACCAGAGAGCTCCACCACCGCTTCCACGACCAGGGAATCAGCACGGCCGCCTTCCACCCCGGCGTGGTCGCGACGAGCTTCTCCACCGGGTCGACCACCCTGATGCGGCTGATCTACCGCACCCCGCTCAAGCGACTGCTGCTCGGGGCGGAACAGGGCGCCGACACCCTGGTCTGGCTGGCGACCGCGAAGCCCGGGACCGACTGGGTGTCAGGCGAGTACTACGAGAAGCGCGTCATCCAGAAGGCCAACAAGCAGGCCTACGACCCTGCCCTGGCCGCGGCGCTCTGGGAGCAGAGCGCCGCCCTGGTCACCGGGCACGCCGCGCCCCTGCCCGGCTAGATCCACGCGCGATTCACACCGGATTCGTGTTGGTCACCCGGCGCGGTGGCGCGCGGGTGGTCTGGCGCGCATGATGGTTCCAGAACAGGCCGCCCGACCCTGAACGCGGGCCCGGCCGACAGGAGGACACGATGACCTACGCACACACGATCACGGTGGACGCACCGTTCGACGAGGCGGTCCAGCTGACCCGGGTGGCCCTCGCCGCCCAGGGCTTCGGGGTGCTGTCTGAAATCGACGTGCACGCCACCTTCGCGGAGAAACTCGGCGCGGACGCGGCCCAGACGGTCGGCGATTATCTGATTCTCGGCGCCTGCAACCCGGGGCTGGCACGGCGGGCGATCATGGCCGACCCCGAGATCGGCGCCCTGCTCCCCTGCAATGTGGTCGTGCGACGCGGTCCCGACGCCGAAGCCACCACCGTGCAAGCCATCAATCCAGCCATCATGGTGCAGCTCAGCCACGCCCCGGAGATCGCGTCCGTCGCGGCCGATGCGGACAGCCGGTTGCGGGCCGCCCTCCTCGCGGTGCAGGGCGGCCCGGCCCGCGCCTGAAGCCGGCGACTCCACGCGTGCCTGCCCCTCCGCGTGCCCATCCGGGCGGCGCCCCGGGCACGCGCAACGCCCGGCCTCGAGAGAGACCGGGCGTTGCGTGCGAACGGATGCCGCGGTGCCGCGGGTCCCGCTACTCGACGGGGTAACCGGATGCGGCCTCGGCCAGCAGGTCGGCTTCGGCCCAGGTCGCGAGGTTCGCGCGCAGCTTCACGCCGAGGTCGGCGTCGACGCTGGTCCAGTACGCGATGGCCCGCTCGGTCACCTCGGGGCGCTGGACCCCGCTGATGGCGCCGGTGATCGTGTCCAGGAAACGTGCCTTGGCCGCGTCGTCGTAGACGTCGCGGTACAGCGTGCCGGCCTGGCCGAAGTCGCTGTCATCGCTGCGCAGCTTCGCCGCGGCGCGCAGGAGCTCGCCGTCGTTCTCCCAGCCGCCTTCCGCCGCGAGCAGCGGGTCGGCCACCGGGCCGCCGAGCGAGTTTGGCGCGTAGTTCGGCGCGGTCGGCGGGTTGTAGTGGTGGCGCGCCGCGCCATCCTGCGAGTAGTTATTCACCGGCGACTTCGGCGCGTTGACGGGCAGCTCGGCGAAGTTCGTGCCGACGCGGTATCGCTGGGCGTCCGGGTAGGAGAAGATGCGCGCCATCAGCATCTTGTCGGGGCTGGCCGCGATGCCGGGAACGAAGTTCGCCGGGGAGAAGGCCGCCTGCTCGATCTCGGCGAAGAAGTTCTCCGGGTTGCGGTTGAGGGTGTGCGTGCCGATCTTTATCAGCGGGAAGTCGGCGTGCGGCCAGACCTTCGTGATGTCGAACGGGTTGTAGCGGTAGGTCTTGCCCTCTTCGTAGGGCATGACCTGCACCGACACGTCCCAGGAGGGGAAGTCGCCGGCATCGATGGCGTCGGAGAGGTCGCGACGGTAGTAGTCGGCGTCGGCGCCGGCGATGAGCTCGGCCTCCGAGCCCTCCATCTCGATGTTGCCCTGGTTGGAGGTGAAGTGGTACTTGACCCAGAAGCGCTCACTGGCGGCGTTGATCCACTGGTAGGTGTGCGAGCCGAAGCCGGGCATCTCGCGCCACGAGCGCGGCAGACCGCGGTCGCCCATCAGGTACGTGACCTGGTGCGCGGACTCCGGGGACAGAGTCCAGAAATCCCACTGCATGGTCGCGTCGCGCAGGCCGGAGCCCGGCAGGCGCTTCTGCGAGTGGATGAAGTCGGGGAACTTGATGCCGTCGCGGATGAAGAACACCGGGGTGTTGTTGCCGACGATGTCGTAGTTGCCCTCGGAGGTGTAGAACTTCACCGAGAAGCCGCGCACGTCGCGCCAGGTGTCGGGGCTGCCCTGCTCGCCGGCGACGCTGGAGAAGCGCTGCAGGGTCTCGGTGGTGGTGCCGGGCTGGAAGACCGCGGCGCGGGTGTACGCGGACACGTCCCCGGTGACCTCGAAGACGCCGTGTGCTCCGCCGCCCTTGGCGTGCACGATGCGCTCCGGGATGCGCTCCCGGTTGAACTGGGCTAGCTTCTCGACCAGGTACCGGTCGTGCAGGGCCGTGACACCGTCGGTTCCGACGGTCAGGGAGTGCTCGTCGCTGGCGACGGGGGTTCCCGTCTGCGTGGTGGTGGGCTTGATAGTCATCGTGCTCCTTTGTTCGACAGCTGGGCAGGTGCGGTAAGTGTGGGGTCGACCGGCGTGGCGCCGATCGGGGTGGGGTCGGTGCCGGCCGCTTCGCTCTGGCAGTCGGGGCAGAGGCCCCAGTAGGTGACCTCGGCCGTGTGCACGGCGAAGCCGGACGCGTTGGCGGGAGTGAGGCAGGGGGCGTCGCCCACGGCGCAGTCCACATCGTGCACGGCGTTGCAGCGGGTGCAGACGATGTGGTGGTGGTTGTCGCCGACCCGGCGCTCGAACAGGGCCGAGGACCCGGCGGGCTCGATCTTGCGCGCGATTCCGGCAGCGGTGAAGGCCGCCAGAACACCGTAGACCGCCTGCAGGGACGTGCCGGGAAGCTGCAGCCGCACGGCAGTGAAGAGCCGTTCTGCCGTGGAGTGCGGGGCATCCGTCAAGGCCCGGAGCACGGCCAGGCGGGGCGCGGTGACCTTGAGGTTCGACGCACGGATGCTCGCGTCGAGGGGCTCCGGCGCCCCGGCCTGCGTCACCTCTGTCCCCGTCATGCCTCCACGCTAACAGTTGTTTTGATTCCCTCAAAACAAGGCCACCCTCACCACGCCCCGCCCGCGGCGGGCGGGCCGGTCTCGGCTAGGCCGCGGGGCGACTGCCGGGCAGCGCCGGCCCGCCGTCTAGCAGGGAGTCGCGATAGACACCCACGACCCGCGCGAGGAACTCCGCAACGACGTTCCGCTCGGCCGCCGACAGGTCTTCCGCCAGCGCGGCCACGCCGCCGATCACGGGCCGCAGCTCCTCGAAGGCGCGGACCACCGACGAGGGGGCCGGCACCACGACCACCTTGCGGCGGTCCGAGGCGTGCGGATGCCGCTGCGCATGCCCGAGTGCGACCAGGCGGTCGACCACGAGGGTGGTCGCCGCGGTCGAGATGTCCAGGCGGCGCGACAGCTCGCTCGGGGTCAGCGGCCCCTCCTGCATCAGGTGCTCCATCGCGGAGAGGTCGGTCGAGTTCACCTCGAGGGCCTGCCCGACCTGGCGTTCAAAGGCGCGCGAGAGCTGCACGATCTCGTGCAGACAGACTCCGATCGCGGCGGCGGGCGGCAGTGAGGCAGCGGCCGGGCCCGGGCGGGCGGCAGTGGCCGGGGTGACGCCTGCGGGCGCACCGGAAGCGCCCGTCTCAGACCCGGGAACGAACTTGCGGCGTTCATCCATATGGCCATACTATTACGAGACATAGCTAGGGCGCCTAGCAATCAGGCTAATTGGAGGAAATCGTGATTGCGATTCTGCGGTTCATCACCGGTCGAGGCACGGCCTGGATCGTCCTGGCCGCGACGGCCGTCGCCGTCGGCCTGCTGTTCACGCTCCTCCCGGCCAATGATTCGGAGGAGTTTCCCAGCTCGGGCCTCCCCTCCTCGAGCCAGGCCGCCCAGGTCGACAAGCTCCTCACCGAGTTCCCCTCCGCGAAGCAAACCTCCGCCATCGTGGTCTGGAGCCGGGACGGCGCCGAGCTGACCGACGCGGACATCGCCGCGATCACCGAGCGCGGCGCCGCCCTCGGCGAGCAGTCCACCGCGCCGCGGGCCACGACGCCGCAGTTCAGCTCGGACCAGCAGGCCGCCCTCAGCGTCGTGCCCCTGGATGCGGACACGGCCAACGCCGACATCGGGCAGACGGCCGCCGACATCCGTGCCGCCGCGTCGAAGGATCTCCCGGCGGGTCTGACCGCCTATGCCACCGGGGCCGTCGGGTTCCAGTCCGACATCACCAACGCCTTCGCCGGGGCCGACCTGCGACTGCTGCTCGTCACCGTGATCGTGGTGGCCGTGCTCCTGATCGTGACCTACCGCAGCCCGGTGCTCTGGATCGTCCCCCTCGTCGTCGTCGGCCTGGCCGACGGCCTCGCCGCGGTCGTCGTCGGCGCCCTCGCGCAACCGTTCGGCATCACCCTCGACCCGTCGGTGGCCGGCATCCAGTCGGTGCTGGTCTTCGGCGCCGGCACCAACTACGCCCTGCTGCTCGTGGCCAGGTATCGCGAGGAACTGCTCCGCACCGAGAGCCGCAACGACGCCATGCTGACCGCGGTCCGCGGCGCCGGCCCGGCCATCGCGGCCAGCGGCGGCACGGTGGCGCTGAGCCTGCTCACCCTGCTGTTCGCGGAACTGTCGGGCAACCGCGCGCTCGGCTTCGCCTGCGCGATCGGCGTGGTCATCGCCATCCTCTTCGCCCTGATCGTGCTGCCGGCCGCGCTCGTGGTCTGCGGGCGCGGGCTGTTCTGGCCGTTCGTGCCGCGGTTCGTGCCGGGGGCCGGCACCGAGCTGCGCCCGGGGTTCTGGACCCGGCTCGGCCGCGGCGTGCAGCGACGACCGGTGCTGATCACTGCCGTCTCCATCGTTGGGCTCGGCGCCCTCAGCCTCGGGCTGATCGGCGCATCCGTCGGCCTCTCCCAGGCCGACCAACTGCTCGGCAAGCCCGAGTCCGTTCAGGCGCAGGCCATCGTCGAAGAATCCTTCTCGGCCGGTCTGACCAGCCAGACCATCGTTCTGGTACCGGATGCCGCGGCCGCCGAGGCCGGCACGCTCGCCGAACAGACCCCCGGCATCGACTCAGTGCAGCCGGGCGAGAGCGCGAACGGCCTGACCCGCCTCAATCTCTCCCTCGCGAGCGAACCGGGCAGCGACGCGACCTTCGCCACCATCGGAAACCTCCGCGGGGTCTACGCCGACGCGCCCGGCGAGGCGTCGAAGGCGCTGGTCGGCGGCAGCGACGCCACCGCGTTGGACAACAAGACGAGCGCCAGGTCCGACCAGGACCTGATCATCCCGATGATCCTGGCCATCGTGTTCGCCATCCTGGCCCTGCTCCTGCGGTCGCTGGTGGCCCCCGTGCTGCTGATCGGGAGCGTTCTGGCCACCTTCTTCGCCAGCCTCGGCGCCTCCAACTGGATCTTTCAGAACCTGATGGGCTTCCCGGCCTTCAACACGAACGTGGTGCTGTTCGCGTTCCTGTTCCTTGTGGCCCTGGGCGTGGACTACAACATCTTCCTCACCACCCGGGCCCGGGAAGAGAGCATGGCGCACGGCACGAAGGAGGGCATGGTTCGCGCCCTCTCGTCGACCGGCGCGGTGATCACGAGCGCCGGCATCCTGATCGCCGCCGTCTTCGCGGTGCTGGGCGTGCTGCCCGTGGTGGCGCTGACCCAGATCGGTGTCATCGTCTGCATCGGCGTGCTGCTGGACACCCTGGTGGTGCGCACCCTGGTGGTGCCCGCGCTGGTGTTCCTCACCGGCGACCGGTTCTGGTGGCCGTCCCGCCCGGCCGCGAACGCGGCACCGGCCGAGCGTCCGTCCAGCGCCGCGGCCCCCCGCACGACGCAGCGCGTCTAGCCGGCGAGCCCGCGCGCCCGGCCCCGCTCCTAACGAATTCGACGGAGATTTTGCCCGAATCGGTCCCAAACAGTCCGTAATCGTGTTTTTAAAGCAGTTTCTCCGTCGAATTGGTTCAGGGACGCCGGGGCTCGGGCGGCGTGCGGTGCTGCCAGCGCAGGCGGCGCTCGAGCTGCGCGCCGAGGGCGAGCAGGGTGGCCTCGCCGCCCGGCCGCCCGATCAGCTGCACCCCCATCGGCAGGCCCTCCCCGGTCTGGGCGACCGGCAGCACGATCGCGGGCAGCCCGGTCACATTGACCATCGAGGTGAACGGCGTGTACTGCACCTGCTGCGCGAAGTTGCGTTCCCCGTCCGCCTGGTCATACGAGCCCAGCGGGCGGGGCGTCAGCGCGAGGGCCGGCGTGAGCACCGCGTCGAAGCGTGACAGCTGACGGATGAACGAGCGCTCGTAGGCGGCCAGGGCGGCGAGCGCCTCGGCCAGGTCACGGGCCGACAGGGCACGCCCGCGGCGCATCAGCCAGAGCGTGAGCGGTTCGAGCAGCGATTCCTCCGCCGGCGTCTCGGCGGGGATGCCCGCGGCTCCGGCCTGCCAGATCGTGCGGAAGGCCGGCGAGTAGCTGTCGTCGGGTTCGAGCGCGGTGTCCTCCAGGCCGTGGCCCAGGGCCGCGAACTCGTCGGTGGCCGTCGCCAGCGCGGCCAGGGCCTCCGGCGCGATCTCGATCGGGTAGGCGTCGTCCCACGCGGATGCGGTCATCACCCCGAGCTGGAATCGTCCCTCGCCGCGCACCGCGGCGGCCAGGAGCGGGGCGTCGTCGCCGGGCGGGCGCAGCGCGAACTGGTGCTTCGGATGCCCGCCCCGCGGCGTGACCATCGCGTCGAGGAGGAGCGCGGCATCCGTCACGGTCCGCGCCAGCGGTCCGGCAACGCTGAGGCCGCCGAGGGCGTCGATGCCGGAGGACGTCGGCACGCGGCCGCGCGAGGGCTTCAGGCCGACGAGTCCGCAGGCCGCCGCGGGGATCCGGACGGAGCCGCCGCCGTCGGACCCGGGAGCGAACGGCAGCAGGCGGGCCGCGACGGCGACCGCGGCCCCGCCGCTGGAGCCCCCGGCCCCGCGGGATCGGTCCCACGGGTTGCGGGCGGGCGGCGAGGCGAGGCTCTCGGTATAGGAGGGCAGCCCGAACTCGGGGGTGTTCGTCTTGCCCAGGCTCACGCCGCCGGCCATGTCGAGCGCCTGCACCAGACCGTCGGATTCGTCCGGCACGAAGTCCCGCATCAGCCGGGACCCGAACCGGGCCGGCACGCCGGCGCGGCGCTGGAGATCCTTGTCGCCGAACGGCAGCCCCCAGAGCGGCGCCGTGCGCGGCACGTGGTCCTGCACGAACCGGGCGCGCTCCCGGGCGGCGTCCGCCGTGACGGTCACGAACGCGCCGAGGCAGGGATCGAGGTCCTCGATCCGGCCGAGGTAGTGATCGGTCAGTTCGACGGGGCTGAGCTCGCCGCGCTGCAGCGCCTGCCATTGTTCGAGAGCGGTCAGTTCGTGCGGAGCGGCCATCCCCCGAGCCTAGTCACCGCGCCCTCCCCCCGGCTCAACACCGGCTCAGGAGCGGGAGAGGCCGGTCAGCAACGCCTGGAAGGCGCGCGGCGCGGCACGCAGCACGGATGCCGCCGCCCACGTCGCGGCCCACGGCAGGGGCTGCGCCACGTTGACGATCTCGTACTGCACGAGCGAACCGGTCTCGTCCTCGGGCCGCACCTGGTACTCGCCGCGATACCACCAGCCGCGCCGCAGCACGATCAGGCGGCGCTCGGCATCCGTGTACAGGGTCCCGCCGGCTTCCCCTCTGGGAGCCAGGGCCGCCGCGAGCCGCCGGAACACCACGTCGGGGCCGGCCTCCAGATGGCCGGCGAAGGACCGCAGCACCGTGTGGCGTTCGGGCAGGTCAGGAGGAGCATCGGTCATGCTCCGACCCTACGCGGCCCGACGGACTAGCCTTGCCGCATGAAGCGGACAATCTTCAACCCGATCGGCACCACCGCACTCGTCACGGGCGCCTCGAGCGGCCTCGGCCGCGGGTTCGCGCGCGAGCTGGCGGAGCGTGGGGCGGACCTCGTGCTCACCGCTCGCCGCCAGGACCGCCTCGAAGAGCTCGCGGTGGAACTGGCCGAGAAGTACGGCACCGTGTCGACGGTGATCCCCCTGGATCTGGCCCGCCCCGGCGCCGTCACCGAGTTGGTCGCCGACCTGCACAGCCGGGACATCACGGTTGGCACCCTCGTCAACAACGCGGGATTCGGCAGCTGGGGCGACGTCCGGGATTCCGACGCCGACCGGGCGCACGAGCAGGTGGCTCTGAACGTGCAGGCCCTCACGGACCTCACCCATGCGCTCCTGCCGGATCTGCTCCGAACCCTCCGGGAACGGCCCGGCTCCGCCGCCCTCGTCAACATGGCCAGCACGGCCGCGTTCCAGCCGGTCCCGCACATGGCGGTCTATGGCGCCACCAAGGCGTTCGTCCTGCGTTTCACCGAGGCGCTCTGGGCCGAGACCCGGGCCGGCGGGCTCAAGGTCACCGCCCTCTGCCCCGGCCCCGTCGCCACCGAGTTCGCCGGCATCGCGGGCAACGTGCACCGGTTCCGGCGGGTCCTGACGGTGGATGACGTGATGCGCACCGCCTTCGACGCGCTGGACCTGGCCGACCCGCCGCCGTACGTGGTCAGCGGCCGCCGCAACGCCGTTCTCGCCCGGATCGTGGGCGTCCTCCCGCACCGCTTCTCGCTCGGCCTCGTCGGCCGGCTGTCCGCGCTGGGCCACCGCCGCCCGGGGCGCTGAGTCCGCGCTACGTGAGAGTCAGGCTACTTGAGGCTCTTCTGCATCAGCACGGTGCCGAGCCAGCGGTCGAATTTGAAGCCGACCTTGCCCATCCGGCCGATCTCGTCGAAACCGAAGTCGCGGTGCAGCTTGATCGACGCGTCGGCGCCCTGGTCCGCGATCACCGCGATGATCTCCTTGAGGCCGGCCGACTTCGACCGGTCGATCAGCTCGCCCAGCAGCACCCGGCCGAGCCCCTTGCCGGTGGAGGCCGCGCCGAGGTAGATCGAGTTCTCGACCGTGAACCGGTAGGCCCGCTTCTCCTTCCACGGGCTGACCAGCGCGTAGCCCAGGAGCTGCCCCGCCGGCGACACCGCGACGATGAAGGGCATGCCGAGCTTGCCGAGGTAGTAGAACTTGCTGCGCCAGGCGGCGAGGGTCATCGGGTCGACGTCGAAGGTGACCGTGCTGTTGGCCACGTAGTAGTTGTAGATCTCCCGGATGTACGGCAGGTCGGTGATCTGCGCGTCGCGCATCGTGTATTCGAACGGCGCCTCCTCGGGGGGCGCGGGTCGCAGATGCCGGGGCAATTGCCGACGCGGCTGGTATTCCTCTTCAAGCACAGCTGACTCCTCCGGGAGATTCCAGATTACCCGAGCGACCAGTCGACCGGGGCCGCCCCGGCGAGACGGAGCTGCTCGTTGGCCCGGCTGAAGGGCCGGGAACCGAAGAATCCGCGCCGCGCCGACAGCGGGCTGGGGTGCGCGGACTCGATCATGGGAGTGTCCCCGAGGAGCGGCTTGAGGGTGGCGGCGTCCCTCCCCCAGAGGATGGCGACCAGGGGCCGGTCGCGGGCGACGAGCGCGCGGATGGCCTGCTCCGAGACGGCTTCCCAGCCGTTCCGGCGGTGCGCCCCGGCCACGCCCTGCTGCACGGTGAGCACCCGGTTCAGCAGCAGCACGCCCTGGCGCGACCAGGGCGTGAGGTCGCCGTCGGCGGCCGTGACGCCGACATCCTCGTGCAGTTCCCGGCAGATGTTCTGCAGGCTGCGCGGCAGCGGTCGCACGTGCGGGTCGACCGCGAAGGCCAGGCCGATCGGATGCCCCGGGGTCGGATACGGGTCCTGGCCGACGATCAGCACGCGCACGGCGTCGAACGGCTCGGCGAAGGCTCGGAACACGTTCTCGGGCGCCGGCAGCCAGGGCCGGCCGGCCCGGGTCTCGCCCTGCAGGAACGCGGCCATGGCGTCGATCTCGGGCCCGACGGGTTCGAGTGCCGCGGCCCAGCCCGGATCCATGGCGCGGCTGCGCGCCAGTGCCTGCAAGGTGAAGGGCATCCCGGCGTCAGGCGCCGAAGGTGCTGACGAGCACGCCGCCGTCGGACTGGCTGACCCGCCAGACGCTGCCGGCTCCGACGACGCTGAGCGCGCCCTCGCCGACGACCAGCGCGGTGTTCTCGTCGACGGCCAGGCCGCCGTCGATCAGGCCGGCCTCGGTGGCGGCGACCAGCCGGGACAAGGTGCCCCACTGGGCGGCGTGCACCTCGACGGTGACGTCGAGCAGGCCGATGCCGGGTTCGATCGTGATCTCGTCCAGGCCCTCCGCGGCGTGTTCGGCGCTGACCTCGACCCCGCCCATCCGCCAGCCGCCGATCAGGGCGCGCTCAGCGGCGATCATGGCTCCGGCCGAGAAACCCAGGTAGGGGATGCCGGCGGCCACCTGGCGGCGGATCTCGCCCGCGATCGGTGCGACGGCCGCAAGGTACGCCGGAGTGAGCCCGCCGCCGACAACGATGCCGTCGACCTCGGACACGGCCGTCAGGGCTGCGGTGTCGCCGTGGGCCACGGCGGTCACCTTCGGCTCGAAAGCACCGGCGGCGGCGACCGCTTCGACCAGGTTCGCGGCGTGCTCGGCCGCGTCACCGTCCCGCACGGCGATGATGGCGATGCGTGGCTCGGCCCGGCCCGCGGCCTCCGCCCGGCGGCCGGCCTCGGCCAGGAACGGGCCGAAGACGTCGGCGAAGGCTCCGGGGTTCCAGCCCCCGCCGACCAGGTGAACGCTCACGCGACGACCTTCTCGGCAGCGGCAGCAGCGGTGACGGCGACGGCAGGCGCGGTGGTGTCCACCGGGACGGTCACGGCGGGCAGCGAAGACCAGGGGAACACGATCCAGCGGTCCGTCTCGCACCAGGTGAAGTCGGGCACGAGCACCGTGCGCGGCTTCGTGAACAGGGTCGCCGTGCGCACCTCGCAGGCGGCTTCGCGGAGCAGGGCGACGACCATGGCGAGCGTGTTCCCGGAGTCGGAGACGTCGTCGACCAGAAGCACCCGGAGGCCGGTCAGGGACGGCGCGTCGAGCATGGGGCCGGAGAGAACGGGCACCGGGAGGCGCTCGTCGACCCCGGTGTAGAACTGCACGTTGATGCTGCCGCAGTTCTTGGTGCCGAGCGCGTACGACATCGCCCCGGCGAGCAGCAGCCCGCCGCGGGCGATGGCGATCACGACATCCGGTTGAAAACCACTGGCAAGCACGTCCGTCGCCAGCTGGCGGGACGCGTCAGCGAACACGCCCCAGTCCAGGACCTCCCGTTGGGTGTCGGCCAGGTCTGCTGCTGCGTCGTCCGCGTCGAATGCCATTGTCCAATGCTAGGTCACGACAGGTGCCGCTCCTCATGGCCGTTGTAGAGCGACAGTGGCCGGATCAGTGCGTTGGCCGCGGTCTGCTCGATGATGTGCGCCGTCCAGCCGGCCAGGCGCGCCGCGACGAAGATCGGCGTGAAGGTGAGCGTGTCGAACCCCATCAGGTGGTACGCCGGCCCGGACGGGTAGTCCAGGTTGGGCTGGATGCCGGTGCGCGCCGTCATCCCCGCGGCCAGGGAATCGTAGAGCTCGAGCAGGTCGGGCCGCTGGTAGTGCTCGACCAGCGTGAGCAGCGCGGTCTGCATGGTCGGCACCCGGGAGTCACCGTGCTTGTAGACGCGGTGGCCGAAGCCCATCACCTTGCGCTTGGCGGCGAGGGTCTCATTCAGCCAGGTCTCCGCGCGTTCCCCGGCTCCCGGGCCGAAACCGATCTCGTCGAAGATGTGCATCACGGCCTCGTTGGCGCCGCCGTGCAGCGGCCCCTTGAGCGCGCCGATCGCACCGGTGATCGCCGAGTGCAGGTCGGACATGGTCGAGGTGATCACCCGGGCGGTGAAGGTCGACGCGTTGAAGGAGTGCTCGGCGTACATGATCATCGACACGTCGAACGCGTTCACGACCACGAGTTCCGCCACCTCGCCGAAGGTCATGAACAGGAAGTTGGCCGAGTAGCCCAGGTCGTCCCGGGGTTCGACCAGGTCCAGGCCGTGGCGGCGGCGCTGGTCGTAGGCCACGATCGCGGGCATCTGCGCCCAGAGGCGCAGCCCCTTCGCCCGGTTGGCCTCCGGTGACGGGTCGGCCGCATCCGGGTCGTTGGCGCCGATCAGGCTGACGGCGGTGCGCACCACGTCCATGGGGTGGGCGGTCATCGGCAGTTCGTCGATGACGCGCTTCACCGCGGGGGCCAGGTGGCGCAAGCCCCGTTCCAGCTCCTCGAACTCGGCCAGCTGCGCCTCGGTCGGCAGCTCACCGTGCCAGAGCAGGTACGTCACTTCCTCGAAGCTCTTCTGCGCCGCCAGTTCCTGCACCGGGTAGCCGCGGTACAGCAGGGAATTCGATTCGGGGTTGACCTTGGACACTGCGGTCCGGTCCACCACGACGCCGGCCAGGCCCTTGAAGACCGTCGGTTCGTTCTGACTCATGTCGCTCCTTTGCGTAGAGAAAAATGCAATGTCGCTACGAGGCGACGTTCGGGTTGAGGGTGAAGTTGAAGACGCCGGAATCGAAGTGGCTGTAGGACTCGTAGTCGAGCAGCTCGTACAGCTTGGCGCGGTGCTGCATCTCCGGCAGGAGGGTGGTCAGCGAGCCCTCCGCCTCGATGGTGTCGAGTCCGCGCTCGGCGGCGCCCATGGCGAGTCTGAGCAGCGAGACCGGGAAGATCACGATGTTCATGCCCACGTCCGCCAGCTGCGCGGTCGTGTACAGCTCGCCCTTGCCGAACTCGGTCATGTTCGCCAGCACCGGCACGTCCACGGCGGCACGGATGGCCGCGAACTCGGTCAGCGACGCCATCGCCTCGGGGAAGATCGCGTCCGCACCGGCGTCGACGAGTTTCTTCGCCCGGTCGACCGCCGCGGCCAATCCATCGACGGCACGGATGTCGGTGCGCGCCATGATCAGGAAGTTCGGGTCGCGCCGTGCGTCGACGGCCGCTCGGATGCGCTTGGCCGCCGTGTCATCGTCCACGACCTGCTTGCCGTCGAGGTGCCCGCACCGTTTCGGGTTGACCTGGTCCTCGATGTGCATGCCGGCCAGGCCGGCATCCTCGAGGGTCTGGATCGTGCGGGCTACGTTCATCGGCTCGCCGAAGCCCGTGTCGGCGTCGACGATCGTCGGCAGGTCGGTCATCCGGGCGATCTGCTGGCTGCGTCCGGCCACCTCGGTCAGGGTGGTCAGGCCGATGTCCGGCAGGCCGAGGTCGGCCGAGAGCACGGCGCCGGAGATGTAGACGCCCTCGAATCCCTTGGCCGCGATCAGCCGGGCGGACAGCGGGTTGAAGGCTCCCGGGAAGCGCAGCAGCCGGCCGGTGGCCAGTGCCGCGCGGAACCCGGCGCGTTTGTCGGCCGGGGTGAGCGTCGAGTACAACATCAGAAGATTCCGTTCGGGGTGGGGAGGGAGGCGAGCAGGCCGTTGCGGGCCACGATGGTGAGCTGGCCGAGTTCGCCGGCGCCGAGTTTCGGCAGGCGCTCGGCGGCGCTGAGGAAGCGCACGATCTCGCCCTCCTCCAGCACCTCCGCCGCGAGGGTACGGAACTTGTTGATGTACTCGGCGCGGCCGAACGGCTTGGCGCCGAGCGGGTGGGCATCGGCGACGGCGATCTCGTCGATCACGTGGGTGCCGTCGGTGAGCTCGATCTCCACGCGGCCGCCGAATGCCTTCTCGGCCGGGTCGAGGGAGTGGTACCGGCGGGTCCACTCCGGGTCTTCCGTCGTGGTCACCTTGTTCCACAAGGCCACCGTGTCGGCACGATTGGCGCGTTCGGGCCGGTAGGAGTCCACGTGGTGCCAGCTGCCGTCCTGGAGTGCGACGGTGAAGATGTACGGGATGGAGTGGTCGAGGGTTTCGCGGCTGGCGGTCGGGTCGTACTTCTGCGGGTCGTTCGCGCCCGAGCCGATCACGTAGTGGGTGTGGTGACTGGTGTGGATGACCACGGAGGCGATGTTCGCCGGGTCGACCAGTTCGGGGTGCTCGCGGTGCAGCTTCCGGGCCAGGTCGATCCAGGCCTGCGCCTGGTACTCGGCCGAGTGCTCCTTGGTGTAGCTGTCCAGGATGGCGCGCTTGGCTTCGTTCGCCTCCGGCAGCGACACCTCGTAGGCGGCGTCCGGACCGTCGAGCAGCCAGGCGATCACGCCGTCCTCGCCCTCGTAGATCGGGGTGGGGCTGGTTTCGCCGCGCATCGCGCGGTCGACGGATTCGACCGCCATCTTTCCGGCGAAGGCCGGGGCGTGCGCCTTCCAGCTCGAGATCTCGCCCTTCCGCGACTGCCGGGTGGCCGTCGTGGTGTGCAGCGCCTGGCCGACGGCCTGGAAGATGGTCTCGACGTCGAGGCCGAGGAGGGTGCCGATTCCGGCCGCGGCCGACGGGCCGAGGTGGGCGACGTGGTCGATCTTGTGCGCGTGCAGGCTGATCCCCTTGACCAGGTCGATCTGGATCTCGTACCCGGTGGCGATGCCGCGCACCAGGTCGCTCCCGCTCAGGCCGCGGGCGTTGGCCAGGTGCTGGGCCACGGCCACGACGGGCGGGATGTTGTCGCCGGGGTGGGAGTACTCGGCGGCGAGGAAGGTGTCGTGGTAGTCGAGCTCGCGCACGGCCACGCCGTTGGCCCAGGCGGCCCACTCCGGCGACACCCGGCGGGAGCGCTGCTCCCCGAACACGGTCGCGCCGACGCCGTTGAAGGACCGCGGATGCGCCAGCGCCTGCGAGCGGGCGGCGACCACCGGGCGACGGGTGAGCGACGCCGCGGCGACCGCGGCGTTGTCTATGACGCGGTTGATGATCATCTCGGTCACCTCGTCCGTGACCGCGACCGGGTCGGCGGCGACTTCGGCGATCTTCCAGGCGAGCTGGTCCGTCCGGGCGAGATTCTCGTCACTGCGGTGAACACGAACGTGGTGAAGCTGCACGATGGATCCTTTCGATTAGCCGGCCGGATCGGCCGCGTGCCCCTGGATCGCCGCGAGGACGTTCGTGAGGCTTTGGTGGAGGTGAACGTGGGTGGCATGGGCGGCCAGCGACGAGTCGCCGGCCAGGATGGCCTCGATGATGAGCAGGTGCTCGGCCGCTGCGGCCCGCAGCCGGCCGGGATTGTCCCGGCCCAGCCGACGGATGCGGGCGAGGTGGGTGCGCACCCCGGCGAGCGCCCCGACCAGGAACGGGTTCATCACGGCCGCATCGAGCGCGTCGTCGAACTCGGTGATCAGCTCGTAGTAGCGGCTCAGGCCCGCCGGCCCCCGCTCGAGCAGGCCGGGGGCCTGCACGAACTGCGCCCGCAGCGCCTCGAAGACGGCCGGGTCCCGGCGCTCGGCGGCGATGCGCGCGGCATGTTCCTCCAGCGCCCGCCGCACCTCGTAGAGCTCGCGGATGCTGTCCACCGACATCTCGGTCACCATGAAGCCGCGGCCGGGGCGCCCGGCCACCAGACCGTCGGAGATCAGGCGGGCGATCGCCGCGCGCAGGGGGGTTCGTGACACCCCGATCCGGGCCGACTGCTCGACCTCGAGGAGTCCGGCACCGGGCGCCAGCAGTCCGTCGAGGATCTCCCCGCGCAGCTGACGGTAGGCGCGTTCACTCGCGCGGACCGGCGGCGCAACCCCCGCCGTTGGGGTTTCTGTATACACAACTGACATGTTATTCCCTTTGCGCCCACACTGTGCAAGACTTCACCGATTCTATGTATACATAGGAACTTCAACGGGGAGGTTCAGGATGTCAGGGGAACCAGCGGTCGGCTATCACGACCTGTGGCAGCGCAGCATCGACGCGGACACGCGCTCGGACTTCTGGCTGGAGGCCGCGCAGGCCATCGACTGGACGGCCCCGCCGCGCGTCGCCCTCGAGGAGCGCTCCCCCGGAACCTGGCGCTGGTTTCCCGACGGAGAGCTGAACACCAGCTACAACGCCCTCGACCGCCACGTCCTCGCCGGCCGCGGCGACCAGACCGCCGTCATCTACGACTCGGCGATGTCCGGCACCCGGGTGCGCCTCAGCTACCGGGAGCTGCTCGGCCGGGTCGAGCGTTTCGCCGGCGTGCTGCGCGCCAACGGCGTGGACCAGGGCGACCGGGTCATCATCTACCTGCCCATGATCCCGGAGGCGATCGTGGCCATGCTGGCCTGCGCCCGCATCGGCGCCATCCACTCCGTCGTCTTCGGCGGCTTCGCCGCCAGCGAGCTCGCCGTGCGGATCGACGACGCGCGCCCCACCGTGATCGTGACCGCCTCGGGCGGCCTGGAACCGGGTCGCGCGGTCGAATACCTGCCGCTGGTCGAGCGGGCGCTCGCCCGCAGCAAGGGCTCCGTGCGAACCGTGATCGTGCGCGACCGGGAGATGATCCCCGGCTGCGCGGCCGACTACTCCGGCAGGAGCGACGTGGCCTGGCTGGACTGGGCGCACGAGGAAACCGAGGCCACCCCCGTGGCGGCGGTCAGCCTGCGCTCCGAGGACCCGCTCTACGTCCTGTACACCTCCGGCACCACGGGCAACCCCAAGGGGATCATCCGCGACAACGGCGGCCACGCCGTGGCGCTGGCCTGGTCGATGGCGAACATCTACAACGTGAAGCCGGGCGACGTGTTCTGGGCCGCCTCCGACGTCGGCTGGGTGGTCGGCCACTCCTACATCGTCTATGCCCCGCTCCTGGTCGGCGCCACCACGGTCATCTTCGAGGGCAAACCGGTGGGCACGCCGGATGCCGGCGCGTTCTGGCGGGTCGTGGAGAACTACGCGGTCTCGGTGCTGTTCACGGCGCCCACGGCCATCCGCGCAATCCGCCGGGTGGACCCTGACCTGCTGGAGCTGGCGAAGCACGACGTGTCCAGCCTGCACGGGCTGTTCCTGGCCGGCGAGCGCCTCGACCCCGAAACCTACCACTGGGCCAACGACGGGCTGCACTGCCCGGTCGTCGACCACTGGTGGCAGACCGAGACCGGCTGGGCCATCTGCGCCAACCCGCGCGGCATCGCCGATATCCCCACCAAACCGGGCTCGGCCACCTTCCCGGTGCCCGGCTACGACGTCGTCATCCTCGACTCCAGGGGCAAGCCCGTCACGCGTCCCGGCAAGGAAGGCAACATCGCCATCCGTCTGCCGTTGCCGCCCGGCACACTGCTCGGGGTCTGGGGAAGCGAGGACCGCTTCGCCAGCTCCTACCTGTCGGCCTTCCCGGGTTTCTACGCGACCGGGGACTCCGGCCACTTCGATCAGGACGGCTACCTCTACGTGATGGGCCGCACCGACGACGTGATCAACGTGGCCGGGCACCGCCTGTCCACCGGCTCGCTGGAGGAGGTGCTGACCCTGCACCCCGCCGTCGCGGAGTGCGCGGTCCTGGGTGTGCACGACCCGCTCAAGGGGCAGCGCGCGGCCGGTTTCGTCACCCTCAAGGCCGGCGCGTCCATCGACCATGACACCCTCGTCCGGGAACTGATCGGGCTGGTCAGGGATCATGTCGGGCCGGTGGCCGCGTTCCGCGACGTGACCATCGTGGAACGGCTGCCCAAGACCAGGTCCGGCAAGATCCTGCGCAAGACCATCCGTCAGATCGTGGACGGGGAGCCGTACACGGTTCCGCCCACGATCGAAGATCCGACGGTTCTGGACGCGCTGAAACTGGCCGTCCACGGCACCGACCACGACGGTTGAGCCCCCACAAATCACCCACAGTTCACCACCGCACCACTCACAGCAATCACATCCCCTCACCCGGAGCAAAGGAGCCCGCATGACGGAATCACTGAAAGATGCACGTCCGGACGGAGCAGCATCCACCATCGACTACGTGGCCTATGAGAAGACGCCGCGTTTTCTGGAGCTGAAGAGGCAGCGCCGCAGGTTCGTCCTGCCGCTCGCCGCGTTCTTCTTCATCTGGTACTTCGTCTTCGTCCTCGTCGCGGCCTACCTGCCCGGCGTGATGGCGATCCCCGTCTTCGGGCGGTTCAACCTCGGGCTGGTGCTCGGCCTCGGCCAGTTCGTCACCACCTTCGGAATCACCATGTGGTACGTGTCGTACTCGAACCGTCGTCTCGACCCCCTCGGGGCCGAGCTGCGTGCCGAGCTTGAGGGGATGGACAAGAAATGATCGCACCCGGCATTCTGCAGTCCCTGCCGGGCCAGCTGGCCCAGGCAGTCAAACCGGTTGAGAACAACCCGGTGCTGAACATCTCGATCTTCCTCGCGTTCGTGGCGGTGACCCTGATCGTGGTGATCCGGGCCGGCCGCAATAACAAGACCGCGGCCGACTACTACACCGGTGGCCGCTCGTTCACCGGGCCGCAGAACGGTTTCGCCATCGCCGGCGACTACCTCTCCGCGGCCTCGTTCCTCGGCATCGTCGGGGCGATCGCCGTCAGCGGCTATGACGGCTTCCTGTACTCGATCGGCTTCCTCGTCGCCTGGCTCGTCGCCCTGCTGCTCGTCGCCGAGCTGATGCGCAACACCGGCAAGTACACCATGGCCGATGTGCTCTCCTTCCGGCTGAAGCAGGGCCCCGTGCGCGTGGCCGCGGCCACCACCACCCTCGCGGTCTGCTTCTTCTACCTCCTCGCCCAGATGGCCGGCGCCGGCGGCCTCGTGTCGCTGCTCCTCGGCATCAACGACAAGGTCGGCCAGTCGATCGTGGTCACTGTCGTCGGTGGCCTGATGATCATGTACGTGCTCATCGGCGGCATGACGGGCACCACCTGGGTGCAGATCATCAAGGCGTTCCTGCTGATCATCGGGGCCTTCGCGATGACCGTCTGGGTGCTCGCCCTGAACGGCTTCAACTTCTCCGCGCTGCTCGAGACGGCCGTCGCCGCGTCCGGGAGCACCCCCGCCGACGCCATCCTGGTGCCCGGACTGAAGTACGGCACCAACCCGCTGGACTTCGTCTCGCTCGCCGTCGCCCTCGTGCTCGGCACCGCCGGCCTGCCGCACGTGCTGATGCGCTTCTACACGGTTCCCTCGGCCAAGGAAGCCCGTCGCTCGGTCGTCTGGGCCATCTGGCTGATCGGCGCGTTCTACCTGTTCACGCTGGTGCTCGGCTTCGGTGCCGTCGCGCTCGTCGGAGCCGACACCATCCTGGCCGCTCCCGGCGGCGTGAACTCGGCCGCACCGCTGCTCTCGCTCGCACTCGGCGGACCGCTGCTGCTCGGCTTCATCTCGGCGATCGCCTTCGCGACGATCCTCGCGGTCGTCGCCGGCATCACGATCACCGCGGCGACCTCCTTCGCGCACGACATCTACATGAGCGTGATCAAGAAGGGCAAGGGCGACCCCGACAGCGAGGTCAAGGTGGCCCGCCGCACCGTCGTGGTGATCGGCATCCTCTCCATCGCCGGCGGAATCGGCGTGCAGGGGCAGAACATCGCCTTCCTGGTGGCCCTGGCGTTCGCCGTCGCGGCGAGCGCTAACCTGCCGACCATCCTGTACTCGCTGTTCTGGCGCGGTTTCACCACCCGTGGTGCGGTCTGGAGCATGTACGGCGGCCTCGCCGCCACCATGGTGCTGATCGTGTTCTCGCCGGTCTTCTCGGGCACCGAAACGTCCATGTTCGGCGCCGACGTCAACTTCGCCTGGTTCCCGCTGAGCAACCCGGGCATCGTCTCCATCCCGCTCGGGTTCTTCCTCGGCTGGCTCGGGTCGGTCACCTCGACGACCAGGGAAGACCCGCTGCTGGCCGCCGAGATGTCGGTCCGGTCCCTGACCGGGTTCGGCGCCGAGGAAGCCGTCGAGCACTAGGGAACAACCAACACCATCGCACCACCACTACTCCCCCTCGGCCGCCCCTCAGCCGGGGGGGAGTAGTGTCGTCCGCGGGCTAGAGGGCCAGGCCATTCGCCTGTGTCGAGCCCACGACAAAAATGGAGATCATTCCCTTGAAAGCTGCGCGCTTCTACGGCCAGAAAGACATCCGGATCGAGAACATCGAGGAACCGGAAACCCGCAGTGGAACGGTGAAGATCGCTGTCGCCTGGTGCGGCATCTGCGGCACCGACCTGCACGAGTACCTCGAGGGCCCGATCTTCATCTCCGCGCCGGGCCACCCGCATCCGCTCTCACACGAATCCCTGCCCGTCACGCTCGGCCATGAGTTCTCCGGAACCATCGAAGAGGTCGGCGACGGCGTCGAGGGCCTGAACGTCGGGGACAACGTGGTCGTGGAACCCTACTTCGTCTGCGACGAGTGCCCGCCCTGCAAGGCCGGCAACTACCACCTGTGCGAGAAGATGGGCTTCATCGGCCTCGCCGGGGGCGGCGGCGGCCTGAGCGAGAAGGTCGTCGTCGACCAGCGCTGGGTGCACCCGATCGGGGATATCCCCCTCGACGAGGCCGCCCTGATCGAGCCGCTCTCCGTCGCGCACCACGCCGTCGTCCGCAGCGGCGCGAAGTCCGGAGACGTCGCCATCGTCGGCGGCGCCGGACCCATCGGGCTGCTCACGGCCTCGATCCTCAAGGGCATCGGCGTGACCACGATCATCTCCGAGCTCAGTGCGGCCCGCAAGGAGAAGGCGATCTCCAGCGGCGTCGCCGACTATGTGATCGACCCGACCGTCGATGACCTCAAGGCCCGCGTCCTCGAGATCACCGGTGGCGTCGGCACGGATGTCGCGTTCGAGTGCGCGGGCGTCAACGCCGTGCTCGACGCCATGCTCGATGCCCTGCGTCCCGCCGGCGTGCTCGTCAACGTCTCCATCTGGGGGCACCCGGCCACCGTGGACATGCAGAAGATTGTGCTCAAGGAGATCGACCTGCGCGGCACGATCGCCTACGTACGCGACCACGAGGAGACCGTCAAGCTGGTGCAGTCCGGCACGATCGACCTGAGGCCGTTCATCACGGGCCGGATCGCCTTGGAGAACCTGGTCACCGAGGGCTTCGACACCCTGGTCAACCACAACGACACCGCGGTGAAGATCCTGGTTCACCCGTAGGTCGAAGCCATGCCCGCGTCAGTCTTTCGGCGTCAGCGGCCCTCTCGCGATTCGCGTGGGGGCCGCCTGGGCGACCGGCTTGATCACGATCAGGTCCAGATTGACGTGGGCGGGGCGCTCGACGCTCGACACGATCGTCTCCGCGATGTCCTCCGCGGTGAGCGGATTGGGCACGTTCGCGTAAGCCGCTGCGGCCTTCTCGGCGTCGCCGCGGAAACGCACCAGGCCGAATTCCTCGGTCTGCACCATGCCGGGGGCAACCTCGATCACCCGGATGGGCTCCCCGTTCAGTTCCAGGCGCAGCACCTCCATCAGGGCGTGCGCGGCGAACTTCGCCGCGTTGTAGCCCCCACCACCGAGGTAGGCAACATGACCGGCAATCGACGTGACCGTGACGATGTCGGCGCAACCGCCATCCATCCGGATCCCGTCCCGCAGCAGGGGCAGCAGCGCGCTTGTCACCCGTTTGACCGCGAGCACGTTGATCTCGAACATCCAGGCCCAGTCCTCGGTCCGCGAGTCCTCGACGCTGTCCAGGCCCATCGCGCCGCCCGCGTTGTTGACGAGCGCGTGCACCGGCCCCGACTCGGCCAGGTAGTCCCGCAGGGCGTCGACGTCGGCCTGGCGGGTGAGATCGGCCGTGAAGACGTCGGCACCGGTCTCGGCTTTCAGCTCGGCGAGGCGGTCGGCGCGCCGTGCGACCCCGACCACGGCCCAGCCCTGCTCGCGGAACCGGCGAACGGTCGCCGCCCCGATTCCGGAACTCGCACCGGTCACAACAACTCTCTTGGTAGCCATGGCTCTATTCTGGCGGGGGAAGAAGGACGATGAGTTCACAGGTAGCAGGAATGACCCAGGTCCGGAAGCGACGGGTGCCGCTCTGGGACAACGGGCGCTGGATCGCCATCACGCTGATGGTGATCGGCCACGCCATCCTGAAGCTCATCGGCGAGTCGAACGTCGCCTACGAGGTCTACCTCTTCATCTACGCGTTCCACGTTCCGCTCTTCGTCGCCGTCAGCGGGTACTTCGCCAGATCCAGCCCCCCGGGCACCCGCCAGCTGCACCGGCTGCTCACGGACATCGTGTTTCCGTACATCATCTTCGAGAGCATCTGGACGGTCATCCGCTGGCTGCTCGGCGGCGCCTTCGTGCCCGATTTCTCGACCGCGTCCTGGACCCTGTGGTTCCTGATCGCGCTGCTGATCTGGCGCCTGATGCTGCCGTTCCTGGTTCTGCTGCGCTACCCGCTCCTGATCAGCATCCTGATCTCGATCGGCTCCGGCTACCTGGAATCCATCGACGCCGGCTTCTCGATCTCCCGCACCCTGGGCCTGCTGCCCTTCTTCGTGTTCGGCTGGAAACTGCGCCAGTGGCAGCTCACCCCGATCTGGCTGGGCCTGGCCGCCGGGGCGGTGTGGCGGTGGCGGATCGGGGCCCTCACCCTGTTCACGGCGCTGTTCGGGGTGATCGTGATGAACATCGAGCTGCTGCGCACCCTGAAGGTGCGCCGGTTCCTGCTCTACAACGAGGCGTATCCGGTCTTCGGCTTCGACGAAATCTGGGCCGGCGGCATCCGTCTGGGCCTGATGCTGCTCGCGTTCGCCCTGATCGTCGCTTTCCTGCTGCTCGTGCCGCGGCGCACCACCTGGTTCAGCACGTTCGGGGCGGCCACCATGTACATCTACCTGCTGCACAGTTTCCTGCTGTTCCCGCTGCGCGAGTCCGGCGTGCTCGAGGGGCCGCAGCCGGCCTGGGTCCTGCCGGGGGTGATCCTGCTGAGCGTGCTGATCTCCATCGTGCTGTCGCACCCGGTCGTGAAGAAGGTGTTCCGGCCGCTGGTGGAGCCGCGTGCGCGCTGGATGTTCCGCAAGCACGCGTCGACCGACACCGGAACGATCGTGCTGCCGCACCTGGGGCCGTCGGGCACGATGCTCGAGTCGCCGGCGGCGCCGGATTCCGCGCCGGGCGATGCCCCGCCGGCGGCGGCCCGCTGAACGGCGTGTGACGCCGTGTTGCAGACCTCGTTGCCACGTCGCCGGCCGCCTGCCTAAACTCGCTGCCAGAGCGATGGACGGTCCACGCTCGTCGAGGATTATCAGGGAGACCACCTCATGAGCGACAACACTGCAGCCTGGAAGTTCGAAACGAAGCAGGTGCACTCCGGTGCTCAGCCCGACCCGACCACGAACGCGCGGGCCACCCCGATCTACCAGACCACCTCCTACGTCTTCAACAACGCCCAGCACGCGCAGAACCTGTTCGCGCTGGCCGAGTTCGGCAACATCTACACCCGCATCATGAACCCGACCCAGGCCGTGGTCGAAGAGCGCGTCGCCGCCCTCGAGGGTGGCACCGCCGCCCTCCTCCTCTCGTCCGGCCAGGCTGCTTCGACGTTCGCCGTGCTGAACATCGCCCAGGCCGGCGACCACATCGTGTCGTCGAGCTCGATCTACGGCGGAACCTACAACCTGTTCAAGTACACGCTGAAGAAGCTGGGCATCGAGACCACCTTCGTCGAGAACCAGGACGACGCCGAGGAATGGCGCCGCGCTGTGCGCCCGAACACCAAGCTGTTCTTCGCCGAGACCATCGGCAACCCGAAGATCAACGTGCTCGACATCCGGCTGGTGGCCGACGTGGCCCACGCCAACGGCGTGCCCCTCATCGTCGACAGCACGATCGCCACCCCGTACCTGATCCGCCCGTTCGAGCACGGCGCCGACATCGTCATCCACTCCGCGACCAAGTTCCTCGGCGGCCACGGCACGGTCATCGGCGGCATCATCGTCGACGGCGGCACGTTCGAATGGTCAAAGAACGTCGAGAAGTTCCCCGGCCTGACCGAGCCCGACCCGTCGTACCACGGCGTCAGCTACACCGGTGCCGTCGGCGACGGCATCGCGTACATCATCAAGGCGCGCGTGCAGTTGCTGCGCGACCTGGGCTCCGCGATCGCCCCGGCGAGCGCCTGGCAGCTGATCCAGGGCATCGAGACGCTCAGCCTGCGGATCGAACGCCACGTGCAGAACGCCCAGGACATCGCCGAGTGGCTCGAGAACCACCCGGACATCGCCTCGGTGAACTACGCCGGGCTCCCGTCGAGCCCCTGGTATGCCGCCGCGAACACCTACGCCCCGAAGGGCGTCGGCGCGGTGCTGTCCTTCGAGCTCAAGGGCGGCGTCGACGCGGGCCGCGCGTTGGTCGACAACCTCTCGCTGTTCAGCCACCTGGCCAACATCGGCGACGTGCGCTCGCTCGTCATCCACCCGGCGTCCACCACCCACGCCCAGCTCACCCCCGAGCAGCAGCTCACGGCCGGCGTGACGCCGGGCCTGGTGCGCCTGTCGGTCGGCATCGAGAACATCGCCGACCTGAAGGCCGACCTCGAGCTCGGCCTCGCGGCCGCCCGCGCGGTGGTGCAGGCGTCCCGCGCCAACGCCTGACCCTCTTCACCAATTCGACGGAGATTCTGCCCCCACGCGGGTGTTTCAGGCCATATTCGGTCTGATTGCGCAGAATCTCCGTCGAATTCGTTCGGGCGGGACCGGGACCGGTGCCGGCCGGGCGCGCGGGCGCGCCGGGCAGGAGTGGTGACGCCGGCATCCGCCGAGCAGGCGCGACAGGCCTGCGCGGTAACAATCACCCGGAGGTGCCGTTCAACCGGCAGAATAGGGGGCCTATGGATTGGCAATTCGCTGCAGACACGGTCCCCTCGAGCTTCGTCACGGAAGCCCAGGCTCGGTCGCTCCTCGGCAAACCCCCGGCAACGGGCGCCTGGCGCGACGGCGACCCCGTCGGCAACCGCCGGTTCCTCGACGTCGGGCCGCTCCACTTCGAGTCCGGCGGCAGCCTCGATGCCGTGCGCATCGCGTACGAATCCTGGGGGGAGCTGTCCCCCGCCGGCGACAATGCGGTGCTCGTGCTGCACGCCCTCACCGGCGACAGCCACCTGTCCGGGCCCTCCGGCGACGGCCACGCGACGAGCGGATGGTGGGGCGGCATCGTCGGGCCCGGCCTGGCGATCGACACGGACCGCTGGTTCGTGGTGGCCCCGAACATGCTCGGCGGCTGCCAGGGCAGCACCGGCCCGGCGTCCCTCTCGCCCGACGGCTCGGAGTGGGGCGCCCGCTTCCCGCATTTGACCATCCGTGACCAGGTCGCCGCCCAGGTCGCCTTCTCCGACCGGCTGGGGATCGACCGCTGGGCCGCGGTCATCGGCGGCTCCATGGGAGGGATGCACGCGCTCGAGTGGGCGATCGGGGCACCCTCGCGAGTGGCCCGGCTGGCGATCCTCGCCGCGCCCCCCGTGACGACCGCCGACCAGATCGGCCTGAACTCCGTACAGATGGAAGCGGTTCGCTGCGACCCCTGCTTCCGGTTCGGGGACTACTACGACGCCGCCGACGGCGACGGCCCGACCCGCGGCCTCGCACTGGCCCGACGGATGGCCCTGCTGAACTACCGCAGCCCGGAGGAGCTCAATCTGCGCTTCGAGCGGGGCTGGCAGAGCGAAATCAGCCCGATCGGCGCCGGCGGCCGCTTCGCCGTCGAGTCCTACCTGGACTTCCACGGCAACAAGTTCACCCGTCGCTTCGACGCGAACAGCTACCTCGTCCTGGTCGAGGCCATGAACTCGCACGACGTCGGCCGCGGCCGCGGCGGCGTCGCATCCGCTCTGTCGCTGATCACCGCACGAACAGTCGTCGTCGGCATCGACAGCGACCGGCTGTTCCCGGTCGAGGGCCAGCGCCTCATCGCGGCGCACCTGCCGGGGAACATCGACGGCACGGATGCCGTGGTCATCCGGTCCGATTACGGCCACGACGGGTTCCTGATCGAGAACGAGGCGGTCGGCGCCCAACTGTCCCGAGTCCTGACGGAGCCGGTTCCCCCGCACCGGGGTTGACAGAAGGCGGCTTCGGGGCGAGCGTGAATTCCACTCGACCGAGAGGACGCGCCATGAAACCCGGATTCGTCGTCATGCTGGTGTTCGGCACCATCCTCTCCCTGCTCGGGTTCTCCCTCGCCGTCGCCGGCACGGTGGGGGCTGCGGCCGGCAGCACCCGAGACGACAGCGGCTACTTCACCACCCCCGCCGCGCCGCTCTCCACCGAGGCGTACGCGCTGACGTCGCCCCGGATGGCGGTCGAGGGCGAGGGCGTCCCGTCGGATCTCGTCACCCTGCGGCTGCGGGCCTCCACCTCGAACGGGAACGACGTCTTCGTCGGCATCGCCCCGCAGGCGGACGTCGACCGGTACCTGGCCGGCGTGAACCACACCGAGGTCAGGACCGTGACCGGCAGTCCCTTCCGCGTCGGCTACCGGGACATCCCCGGCAACGCGGTGCCGGGCGCCCCGGGAGACCAGAGCTTCTGGACGGAATCCGCCGAGGGATCCGGGCCGCAGCAGATCACCTGGCGGCTCGACCCCGGAAACTGGGCGATCGTGGTGATGAACGCCGACGCGAGCCCCGGCGTCGACGTGGCCGTGCAGGCCGGCGCCCACCTCGGTTTCATTCGCTACCTCGGCCCGCTGGCCGTCGGCCTGCTGCTCCTCGGAGTGTCCCTCCTGGTGCTCGGACTGGTCCTGACCGTGTTCGGGGCCATCGGTCTGGGCCGGAACGGCCCGCCCCCGGCCGGAGGCGTCCCGGCGGCCGGCGCCGGACCTCCCGGAGCGGGGATCGCCGCAGGCCCCGCCACGAGTGACACGAGTGACACGAGTGACACGAGTGACACGAGACCGTACCCGGCCAGGCTGACCGGCACCCTCGATGAGGGCCTGTCCCGCTGGCTGTGGCTGGTCAAGTGGATCCTGGTCATCCCCCACGTCGTCGTGCTGTGGTTCTTCTGGTTCGGGTTCTTCGTGACCACCGTGGTCGCGGGGGTGGCCATCCTGTTCACGGGACGGTACCCGGTCAGCCTGTTCCGCTACAACGTGGGGGTGCTCCGCTGGAGCTGGCGGGTGGCTTTCTACTCCTACTCCGCGCTCGGCACGGACCGTTACCCGCCGTTCAGCCTGGAACCGGCGGCCGACTACCCGGCCGACCTTGAGATCGATTACCCGGAACACCTCTCGCACGGGCTCGTGCTGGTCAAGTCGTGGCTCCTGGCCATCCCGCACCTGCTGGTCGTCGCGGCGTTCACCGGCAGCGCCACGAGCTGGCAGTCCGGCGACTGGGGCCCAGGGGTCACGACCGGCACTCCGTCCCTGATCGGGGTGCTCGTGCTGATCGCCGCGGTGATCCTGCTTTTCACCGACCGGTACCGGCGTGGCCTGTTCGACCTGATCCTCGGCATCGACCGGTGGATCTTCCGGGTGTTCGCCTACACGGCGCTCTTCCGGGACGACTACCCGCCGTTCCGCCTGGACCAGGGTCCCGCCGAGCCTCCGTCCCGGAACGCCATGCCCCTGGCGAGCCCGCCGGCGACGCAGACGATGCCGCCACCGGCCTCGACCGCCCCCTGACCAACGATCGCTGAGAGAGCCGTGTCAGACCCGGAGCCCCGGTCCGGCCGGGAGAGCCCGCATTTCCTCCACTCCTGGCTGGTGTGGGTGAGCCTGGGTGAGAGCGTGGGCTTCCTCGCCCCAGCCCTGGCCCAGCTCGCCACGGCGTCGCTGCCCGCCGCCGCCCTGCCGAGCATGGTCGCCGCCGGGGCGGTGGAGGGCGCGGTCCTCGGCTGGTCGCAGACGCGGGTGCTCCGAAGCCGCATCCCCGCCGTGTCGAGGAGCAACTGGATCGGCGGCACGGCTGCAGCCGCGGCCTTCTCGTGGTTTCTCGGGCTGCAGGCCTCCGCCTCCGCCGACGTCTGGACGGCGTGGCCGGTGCCGCTGATCATCGTGGCGGCGGCCGCAACGGGCAGCCTCCTGCTGTGCTCGATCGGGCTCGCCCAGTGGCTGGAGTTGCGCCGCCATCTGCCGCACAGCGCACGCTGGATCGCGGCCAGCGCGGCGGCCTGGTGCGTGGGCCTGGCGGTGTTCTTCCTCGTCGCTCCTCCGCTGTGGCAGCCGGGACAGCCACCGGTTCTCACGCTGCTGATCGGGGTCTTCGCAGGCATCCTGATGGCCGGGAGCATGGCCCTGGTCACCGGTCTGGCCCTGGGCCGTCTCCTCGGCGCCCGGCGGCCGGCGACCGTGGGGCCCCGCGCGCCGGATCGGCCCGCTAGTGTGCTGTATAGAGTGCAACGAGGGGTAAGCCAGCCGCCATGCAACGAATCTTCAAGGAGCGCGACCGCCTGCTGCGCAGAGCCGCGCGCCTGACCGGCCTCGCCGGGGCAACCGCGGCTCTCCTGGTGATGCTGGTGCCCGGCGGGCTGAGCCTGACGGCCCTGTTCTGGTGCCTGCCGCTCCTGCTGGTGATGGTCTACTGCCTGTACCTGCTGGGCCGGAGCGGCCGGATGCGCTGGGTGGTGCTGATCGTGCTGGCGGGCGTCGGAATCATCCTGGCGGTCGGCCTGACCGGGACGCACCCGAGCGGGCTGAACCTGGTCGAGGAGACCGTGATCGGCTGTGTGGCGGCGTGCGCGATGAGCTCCGTCGCCCTGGTCCTCGTCGTCAGCTCGGCACGCCTGGTGGGGCTCCTGGCCGCGTTCGGCGTCACCCTCGCCGGCGTCCTCGCGGCCACCGGCGGCACGAAAGGGTCGCTCGTGCCGCTCGCCCTGACCACCAGCGGCTGGTTCTCGGTCGCCCTGGTCGGCTGGTGGGTCGCCCAGAGCGTTCCCCGCGTGATGGAGCGCATCGCCGCCATCGGCCGCGCCCACCTGGCGGAACGGCACGCCAGCGAGCTCGAAGCGCAGCGCCGACAGGATGCCCGGCTGCTGCATGACACCGTGCTCGCCACCCTCACCCTCCTCGCCCATTCCGGCGTCGGCGTCAGCCCGGCCGCCCTCCGCCTGCAGGCCGCAGACGACGCCCGACTCCTCCGCCAGTTGCGCCTCGGCGGCCTGCCCACTCCCCGCCGGTCCGGGGTCTACACGCTCGAACCGGCCACCGAGTCCACCCTCGGCAGCACCCTCGAATCCGTCAAGCAACGGTTCGGCCGGATGGGGCTCGACGTCGACTGGCACGGCAGCGGTCAGGTCCTCCTGCCCAGCGACGTCCTCGATTCCTTCCTCCTCGCCCTGGGCGAGTGCCTCGAGAACGTGCGCCGGCACGCGGGCGTCGCCCGGGCCGACGTGACGATCACGGATGACGACTCCACCGTTCGCGCCATGGTCACCGATGCCGGGGTCGGCTTCGACATCCGCGGGGTCAGCTCCGAGCGGCTCGGGTTCGCCGAATCCGTCGTGGCCCGGTTGCGAGATGTGGGCGGCAACGCCCGGCTGTTCTCCTCTCCGGGTTCGGGCACCACGGTCGTGCTGGAGGTTCCCAAGTGAGCAGACCGGGCATGGTGGATGCGCTGCGCCGGGACATCCGTGCGGCCGCGCGGTTGAAGGGCGCCGACAAGCTCGCGGACCAGGAACGCCAGGACCGGGGCCGCAGTTTCCGACGCCCCGAGCGCACGGTCAAAACCACCCGCGCGAACCAGAGCGGCCTCGGCGGCCGCCACCTGGGCATCGGGTTGTCGCTCAGCGGCGGCTTCATCGCCCTGTTCCTGTTCTGGCGGTTCGCCTTCCAGTGGTTCGCCTACGAGACCCCGACTCCCAGCCTGGTCGCCTGGTCCCTGCTGATGGCGACGACGGGGCTGGTCCTCGTCACGGTGCAGCGATTGTCGGCGCGGATGCCGGACTGGCTCTTCGCCACCGCGCTCGGCAGCGGCGCCGTCGTGGTGACCCTCGACCTGGTCGGGGCGGCGACCGGACCGAACGTGTACCCCACGGCGGCCGCCGCCGTCGGCACCCTGCTCATCTCCCTGGTCACGGTCCGGCGTGGCCGGGACGTCGTCACGGCCGCGATCGTGCTCGGCCTGCTGCTCCTGACCGGGGCGTTCGCCGAGACCCAGATCGACCCGTTCACCGTCGCCCCGGAGTTCCTGACGATCGCCCTGGCGGTCCTGCCGCCGCTGCTGGGCGTCGCGGTGGTGCGCTCGTTCCGCCGCATGGCCCAGCGCGAACTCGACCTGGTACTGGTGCAGAGCACCGTGTCCCAGCCGCAGTTCGCCCTGGGCATGCTCGCCTCCGAGGCCCTGGCCCGGATCGACCTCGACGCGGAAACACTGCTGGACGATGTCGCGAAGGGGCGCACGGCGCTGCCGCTCAGCCCGGCGAAATCGACCACCGCGGCTTCCCTGGCCACACAGCTCCGGCTCCACCTGATCCGCGGCCGCCGGGAGACCTGGCTGCACCACGCGATCACCGAATCCGAGTTCCTCGGCCCGTCGGTGAGCCTGAACGACCCGGCCGGCCTGGCCGGGATGCTCGACCCGGCACAGCGCGACGCCCTGCTCCGCACGATCTGGCTGCTGATCAGCGATACGCACCGGTCTGAGGCATCCGTGTCGCTTTCCCTCGGACCGATCCGGCCCGCTCACGGCCTCACCGCGGGTCAGAAGTTACGATTTCCGATCGAATTGACCACCGAGGGTGTGCCACGGCGTCGGGTAGACCCGGAGACGTGGCAAGCTATCCGTGTGGTAGGCCCTCACGTCGATTCCAGCCGAGACGGAAGTCTGTGCGTGGAGATCGAGTGCAGTGTCGACAATCCCGCGGATGCTTAGTGTCTGTGAATCGGGGGTAGCAGCATGAGGAGGCAGAAGTGACGAACACGAGCACCATGACCAGTGCGGTACCGAGCAAGGAAAACCCGATCCGGCTGGCCCTCGTCGACGACCACCGGATGCTGCTGGGCGCACTCACGGAATGGATCCGGGGCGCAGCGGACGACATCAGCATGGTCGCCGCGGTCACCACCTGGCCCGAACTGCTGACCCACCCGGAGTTCCCGGTCGACGTCGTGCTCCTCGATCTGGACCTCAAAGACAACATCCCGGTGTCGCTGAAGATCTCGACGCTCAAGACGGCCGGCGTCAAGACCGTTCTGATGAGCACCTACTCCGAGGCCGGACTCGTGCGCGAAGCCCTCGCCGCCGGCGCCCTCGGCTACCTTGTGAAGAGCGAGGAGGCGACCATGATCGTCGAGGCGATCCGGGCCGCGTACGACGGCGAATCCTTCATCTCGGCCGAACTGGACGAAGCGCTGAGCAACGGAGCCAACGGCTCACCCCGGCTCAGCGCTCAGGAGCGCCGGGTGATGGCGCTCTACGGCGCGGGCGAGCCGGTCAAGGCCGTCGCGCACCAGCTCGGCATCTCCGAGGAGACCGCCAAGTCCTACCTCAAGCGCATCCGCGAGAAGTACCGCCTCGCGGGCTTCGACGTGGGTACCAAGGTGGCGCTGCGCAAGCAGGCAATCCACGACGGCATCCTGCTCCAGGGCGACTAACACCCGCCCTGCCGCCGATGCCCGGCCCGGCAGGCGTGGGCCGAGCATCCGTCGGCCGTTGAACCAATTCGACGGAGATTCTGCTCTAAGAACGCTCTTTCGGCCTGTTTGGCACCGTTTGGGGCAAAATCTCCGTCGAATTCGCTCGGGGCGGGGGCGATAAGCGGGCTCCGTCGAGGGGCTGCGGGCTGCACCTGCGGGCTGCGGGGCTGCGGGTTTGCGGGTTTGCGGGTTTGCGGGGCTGCGGGTGTCTGCGGGCCGGGGGTCAGGGGGCCGGGGGTCAGGGGGCCGGGGGTCAGGGGGCCGGGTGTCTGCGGGCCGGGGGTCAGGGGGCCGGGTGTCTGCGGGCCGGGGGTCAGGGGGCCGGGTGTCTGCGGGCCGGGGGTCAGGGGGCCGGGGGTCAGGGGGCCGGGACCACGGCGATCGCCTCGGTCCCGTACGGCAGCAGCACGCCGTTGCGGCGCCGCGTGCGGTCCAGCAGGAACGAGGCCACGGTGAGCAGCAGCCCGATCACGCTCAGGCCCAACCCGATCCAGACCGGGGCGACGTAGCCGAACCCGGCTGCGACGGCGAGGCCGCCGAGGAACGCGCCCAGGGCGTTGCCGACGTTCAGCGCCGAGTGGTTGAGCGCCGCGGCGATCGACTGGCTGTCGTGGGAGACGTCCATCAGCCGGGTCTGGATCGCCGGCGAGAGACCGGACGCCGCGGCTCCCACGAAGAACACTCCGAGCAGCAGACCGGGCAGGTGCTGGGCCGACAGCGCGAGTCCGGCCAGGGCCAGCAGCATCAGCACGAAGAACGCGTACATCGTGCGGCGCACGCTCCGGTCGGCCAAGACACCGCCGACGAGGTTGCCGATCGTCATGCCCACGCCGATCACGACGAGCACGAGCGGCACCGCCCCGGCGCCGAGCCCGGTGACCTCCATCACCAGCGGGGCCACATAGGTGTACACGGCGAAGAGCCCGCCGAAACCGATCGCTCCGATCGACAGGGCGAACCAGACCTGCAGCCGGCCGAATGCCCGCAGCTCGCTCCGCATGGTCGCGTGGGGATTGCCGGCCTGCAGGGGCACGAGCAGGGCCACCGCCACGAAGGTGGCGGCGAAGATAGCCGCCACGACCAGGTAGGCCGCCCGCCAGCCGGCGGTCTGGCCGAGCCAGGTGATGCTGGGAACGCCGATGATGTTCGCGATGGTCAGCCCGCTGAGCACGAGGGCGACCCCGCGGGCGCGCTTGCCGGGGCCCATCAGGTCCGCGGCGACGAGCGAAGCGATCCCGAAGTAGGCGCCGTGCGGGAGCGCGGCGACGAACCGCGCCGCCAGCACCAGTCCGAAGGTCGGCAACAGCGCCGACGCGACCGTGCTCAGGGTGAAGGCGGCCAGCAGTCCCAGGAGCAGCTGCTTGCGCGGCCACCGCGCGGCCGCGGCGGCGATCGTCGGGGCCCCGACGACCACGCCGAGGGCGTAGGCGGAGATGAGCCAGCCTGCCTGCGCGTTCGCGGCATCCGGTGACGCGCCGTAGAGCGCCGGAAGCAGGTCCCTGGCCAGGTTCGGCAGCAGGCCCATGGCCACGAATTCCGTCGAGCCGATGCCGAACCCGCCGAGGGCGAGGGCGAGCAGGGCGAAACGGATGCGGGTCGGGGACAAGGTCACCGGCCCGTTGGTGGGTGCGCGCATCCCTCCAGCCTAAGGGGCGTGCCACCCCCGACGGGCTCCCTCGACGGCTCGGCGCTACGGGGCGGAGGTCGCGGCCGGCGGCGGGGTGGCGGCCGCCAGGGCCCTCTCGAGGCGCTCGACCTTGCCGGTCAGCTCCCCGGTGCGCCCGCCACGGATGTCCGCCTTGAGCACCAGGGACACCCGCGGCCCCCACGCGGCGACGGCCTCGGTGGCCGCCTTGATCACCGCGAACACCTCGTCCCAGTCGCCCTCGATCGTGGTGAACATGGAGTCGGTGTGGTTCGGCAGGCCGGAGTCGCGCACGATGCGCACGGCCGCGGCGACCGCGTCGTGCACGGACCCCTCCCCGTCGCCGTCGCTGGAGCCGGAGTCGCTGGAGCCGGACGGGGCGACGGAAAATGCAACCAGCATGGTTACTCCTTCAGATTCGGGGTGGGAGGGACGAGATCGTGCTCCGGATGCTCGGACCGAGCCCCGGACGCGTGGACCTCCCGCACGGCCCAGCCGAGCAGGATCACCTCGAGCAGGTTGCGCAGGCTGAGCACCAGGACCAGGAGCGGATCGGCCACGATCAGCCAGTCATACAGGTGAGGGTAGACGAGTTGGGTCAGGGCCGCGACCGCGAGGGCCAGCACTGCCGGCAGCCGCCAGGCGCGCCCGCGCAGCACGAGCCCCAGGATCACGGGTGCGGCGAGCCAGGCCGTGAACTGCGGCGAGCCGACCTTGTTGACCAGGATCAGCGTCAGCACCAGCGCCAGCACGAGCGGCGGGAAGAGCCGGGGCCAGGACGCCCCGGCCTCGTTGGCCTGCCAGCCCAGCAGCAGCACCGCCGCGATGCAGGCCAGCAGCAGCGGGGTCATCACGGCGATCGCGACCTGGGTGCCGGTGCCGATCACCTGGTAGGTCAGGATCTGCTGGTCGTAGTAGATGTAGTTGCCCGGGATCTTGAGCGCGGCCTGCCACATCCAGAGCCCGGCGACGGGCGACTCGATCTGGATTCCCCGGTTCGTCTGCTCGCTGACGAAACTGAACACGTTCAGGCCGCTGCCGAGGAACAGGGCGATCACGACGATGCCCAGACTGGTCCCCGCCGCGGCGGCCGCCACCGGCCACCGCTTCCTGGAGACCAGGAACAGCGCCGCGATCACGGCGGCCGGCCAGATCTTGATCCAGGCGGCGAGCGTCAGCAGCATCGTGCCCCAGACCGGGCGGGACCGCAGCACGAGCACGGCGAGGATGGCCAGCGGCACCGTGATCGCGTCGATCCGCCCCACGGCAATGGGGCCGAGGAGCAGCAGGAAGCCCAGCCACCAAGCGGCCGCGAGCCGGGCCCGGGGGTCGCGGCCGGGGCCGAGCAGCACGGCGAAGGCCACCGCGTCGAGCAGTGTGACGAGGCCGAGCCAGGTGAGGGAGTACAGCCCGGGGCCAAAGGCGAGGGCGGCGAGCATCGGCAGGATCGCGAGGATCGGGTAGACGAACGGGGCGCTGATCCCGACGACGCCGCCGCCGGTGACCGCGTCGGTCGCCCAGCCGAGGTAGGACCGCTCCACATCGCCGAGCGGCCAGCCGGTCGACGCGAAGCAGAGCCAGGCCAGCGCGGCGTGCACGGCCGCGAAACCGGCCCACAGCAGCGCCGGCCGCACCCAGCCGCGGGGGTGCGCCGTGGCATCCGTCGCGGCGGCAGCGGTCGGTCCTGGGGTGGATTCGGGCACCCTCCACTGTCCCACACCGCCGAGGCCGGAGCGCGGTGTCCGGCGCCGAACCAATTCGACGGAGATCTTCCCGTAAAACGGCGATTGCGGGCTGTTTGTGGCCGATTCGGGCAAAATCTCCGTCGAATTCGTCAGGGAACCGCGGGCGGGGGGGGCGGGGGGTGGACTCGGGGGGAGACTAGGCGGGCGGACTAGTACTACAGTCGCGTTTATTTTTGGCTGTATCGGCGTTTTAATCGGACTTTTGGGCTCTCCTGCTGCATCTGTGGGTCTTTCGGAGCGCCTTAACGGCCGCACGCCGCTTCCTGTCTAGGTTTCTGACTGTCAAGGAAAGAAACTTAGTGCG
>NZ_SOGW01000005.1:0-72347 GCF_004403075.1 Cryobacterium sp. TMT2-10
TCCCGCCTTCTCCGGCCTGTTCGCGCCGTACTGGCGTGCGGATGCCCGCGGCGCACTGGTCGGACTGACCCGGTACGTGAACAAGGGCCACATCGCGCGCGCGGCCCTGGAAGCCACGGCCTTCCAGACCAGGGAAGTCCTCGATGCGGTCAATGCCGACTCCGGCGTGCCCCTGGCTGAGCTGAAGGTCGACGGCGGGATGATCGCGAACAACCTCCTGATGCAGTTCCAGGCCGATATCATCGGAGTGCCGGTGGTGCGCCCGGTCGTTGCCGAGACGACTGCCCTCGGCGCCGCTTACGCGGCCGGGCTGGCGGTCGGCTTCTGGAGCGACCTCGACGAGCTCCGGTCCCACTGGCAGGAAGACAGCCGCTGGACGCCGAGCATGTCCGAAGAAGAGCGCGGCCGTCAGCTCCGCAACTGGAAGAAGGCGGTCACCAAGACCTTCGGCTGGGTCGACGAGGACGTCGTCTAGAGCCCGGTTCAGGCCTGGCTGGACGCGACCCAGGCGGCGAGTTTGGCCGTGGCCGCCCCGGAGTCGACAGACTCCGCGGCCACGGCCATTTTCGTGCGGAACCGGTCGAGGATATTGACCTGCGCCTGTGCGGGATCGTTCGCGAGATCGAAGGCCACCAGGCCGGCTGCCGCGTTCAGCAAGACGATTTCCCGCACCGCATCGTCCTGGCCGGCCAGCATCGAGTGCACGACGGCGGCGTTGTGCTCCGCATCACCGCCCACGAGCTCACTCATCCTGGCCCGACGAAGGCCCAAATCGCGCGGATCGATGTCGTGCTCCGTCACGAGGCCCCTCGATACTTCCCACACGTGGCTGTGACCCGTCGTGGTGAGCTCATCGAGACCGTCGTCCCCGCGGAAGACGAGCGCCGTCGCGCCTCGAGTTTGAAACACGCCGACGATGAGCGGAACCCGGTCGAGGGCGGCGACGCCGACCGCAGACGCTTCCGGTCGAGCCGGATTGCAGAGCGGACCGAGATAGTTGAACACGGTCGGAATGCCCAGTTCTCGGCGGGCAACCGCAGCGTGACGGAAACCTGGGTGAAAGCCTGCCGCATATGCGAACGTGATCCCGGCCGTTTCCAGCGTCTCGGCCACCTTCTCCGCGGACATGGTCAGATCGATGCCGAGCGCCGACAAGACGTCCGAGGCGCCCGAAGCCGAGCTTGCGGCTCGATTCCCGTGCTTGATCACCGGCACTCCCGCCCCTGCGCACACGATCGACGCCATGGTGGAGATGTTGACGGTGCCGAACCGGTCACCGCCCGTGCCGACGATGTCCAGTGCCATGGGGTTCACCGGTAAGGGCACGGCATAGTCGAGGATCGCGTCCCGGAAACCGACGATTTCATCGACCGTTTCTCCCTTGGCCCGCAAGGCCACCAGAAAGCCGGCCAACTGCGCCGGCGTCGCCTCCCCGAGCATGACCTGTTCCATGCTCCACGCCGCGTCTGACACGCTTAGATCCTCACCGGAGAGCAGCGCGCTGATGACGTTCGGCCAAGACTGAATTTCAAGCATGAATCAATTTTAGCGAGAAGGATCCCCCATGCAGAATTCGGCGATGAGGGCCGGTTTGTTTCGATCCGGTAGTCATTCGAACAAAAGCGCGACAGGCATGCCCGGTTGAGAATATCCGGGGCGGAAATCGGCCATAATGGAACGGTGACGAGCCCCTCAATTTCTTATACGGTCAATGCGCCCGTTGTTAACCGGCCAAACAGCGTGGCTGTTGGCACCATTGTCTGGTTGGGCAGCGAAGTCATGTTCTTCGCCGGGCTCTTTGCCATCTACTTCACTCTGCGATCGACCTCGCCGGAGTTGTGGCAGGCCGAGACCGCGAAGCACGGCTTCACGTTCGCGCTGATCAACACGCTCATTCTGGTGTCGTCCTCCGTGACCTGCCAGTTCGGTGTTTTCGCGGCGGAGCGTCTTCAGTCCAGGTCGACGGGCTGGAAGCCGAGCCAGTGGGGCATGGTCGAGTGGTTCTTCCTCACCTACGCCCTGGGTGCGATCTTCGTTTCCGGCCAGGTGTTCGAGTACGCGACCCTCGTTTCCGAGGGCGTGACGCTGGCCAGCAACGCCTACGGTTCCGCGTTCTACCTCACCACCGGGTTCCACGGCATCCACGTGACCGCAGGTCTCCTCGCGTTCCTGCTCGTCATCGGACGTGCATTTGCCGTCAAGAACTTCGGCCACAAAGAGGCGACCAGCGCGATCGTGGTGTCCTACTACTGGCACTTCGTCGACGTTGTGTGGATCGGTCTCTTCCTCGTCATTTACGTACTTAAATAGAAACTCGGAGTGGACAACACGTATGACCACGTTTAACACCCCCAAGCAGCCCCGAGGCCGCAAGGCCGGGCGCCGCAGTCCACTGGCCAGTGTCGCTCTCATCGCGATCGGCCTCCTCTTCACCGGCGGTGCGTACGCAGCGTTCAGCACGAGCACCGCTAGCGCCGAGACCAACGCCACGTCACAGCAGACGGTCGGCGAGGGCCAGAAGCTCTTCGCCGCCAACTGCGCAACCTGCCACGGACTTGCCGCACAGGGCTCCGGCAGCGGACCCAGCCTGATCGGCGTCGGCGCGGCAGCCGTCGACTTCCAGGTCGGCACCGGTCGCATGCCCATGCAGATGAACGGACCGCAGGCCCAGAAGAAGAAGGTGCAGTTCACGGAGGAGCAGATCGCCTCGCTCGCCGCCTACGTCGCGTCCCTGGCCCCGGGACCGGGTAAGCCGGACGCGAGTCTCCTCGACGCCGAGGGTAACGCTGCCAACGGCGCCGAGCTCTTCCGCATCAACTGCGCCATGTGCCACAACGTCGCCGGCGCCGGTGGGGCCCTGACGGCCGGAAAATACGCCCCGAACCTCAAGGGTGTCACCGAGGCCCACATCTACGAGGCCATGGTCACCGGTCCGCAGAGCATGCCCGTGTTCAACGACATGAACATCTCCCCGGAGAGCAAGCGGGACATCATCACGTACCTCAAGTACCTGGAGAAGACCCCCTCTCCCGGCGGCCTCGCACTCGGCTCTCTCGGACCGGTATCAGAGGGCCTGTTCCTCTGGATCTTCGGCCTCGGCTCGATCGTCGCCCTAACGGTGTGGATCACAGCGAAGTCGAACTGACCGTCGACGCTCACGCATACAACATGTCTCACACAGAACTTCCGATGAAGGAGAATAATGGCCAAGGACGATAACAGCGGGAAGGACCTGACCGCTGCTGACTCGTCGACAGTCGGGCATGAGGGGGCTCCCGCAGGCACCGCCGTAGTCGTTCGCGACGCCGTGGCCAACCCGGGCTTTCCTCCGCACCGCCCACGTGTCACCGACCTCGACCCGAGCGCAGAACGTCAGGCCGAGCGCACTGTCTACACGCTCTTCTACCTGTCGATCGTTGGAAGCGTGTTCGCCATCGTGGCGTACATGGTGTTCCCGATCATCCCGGAAGACCCTGGTTCCGTTCGCCTGAACAACCTGTTCATCGGGCTGGGCCTCACCCTGGCGCTGATGGCCATCGGCATCGGGGCGGTGCACTGGGGCAAGGCGCTGATGTTCGACCATGAGGGCATTGACGAGCGTCATCCCGTCCGAGGAACGGACGAGACCCGCACGCGAGCCGTCGAGATCTTCCACGAGGCCAATGTGGAGTCCGGGATCGGACGCCGCAGCCTCATTCGCAACAGCCTCATCGGCGCGCTGATCGCCTTCCCGCTGCCCGCTGTTGTGCTCTTCCGCGGCCTCGGCCCGATGGACACCAACCCGTCCGCACTTCTCAGCCACACCATGTGGAAGGCGGGCACCCGCCTCGCGATCGACCCGACCGGTACGCCGATCAAGGCTTCCGACGTCACCCTGGGCTCCGCATTCCATGTGATTCCCGAGGGCCTCCAGGACCTCGAGCACGGCAAACTGGAAGAGAAGGGCAAAGCAGCCGTTCTCCTGATGCGCCTCAAGCCCGAAGACCTGAACGAGCTGCCCGAACGCAAGGGCTGGTCGTATGACGGAATCGTGGCCTACTCCAAGATCTGCACGCACGTCGGATGCCCCGTCGCGCTGTACGAGCAGCAGACGCACAACCTGTTGTGTCCGTGCCACCAGTCGCAGTTCGACGTCACCAACCACTGTGAGGTCATCTTCGGGCCGGCCAAACGCCCGCTTCCGCAGCTGCCCATCGCGGTAGACTCAGAGGGCTACCTCATCGCACAGAGCGATTTCACTGAACCCGTCGGACCGAGCTTCTGGGAGCGGCATTGAGTACTGCAACGACGACCACTGAATTGGTCGAGACCAAGAAGTCCGGCGGCCTGACCGGCGCCGCCGCAAACTACATCGACGAGCGCACCAGCATCTCGACGGCGGTCAAGGAATTGGGTCGGAAGATCTTCCCGGACCACTGGTCCTTCCTGCTCGGTGAGGTGGCCCTCTACAGCTTCGTCATCATCCTGTTGTCCGGGTCCTTCCTGACCTTCTTCTTCCACGCCTCCATGACGCCGGTCGAGTACGACGGTTCGTTCATGCCGCTCAAGGGTGTTGAGATGTCCGCGGCGATGGCTTCGTCGCTCGACATCTCCTTCGACATCCGTGGCGGACTGCTCATGCGCCAGGTCCACCACTGGGCGGCCCTGCTCTTCGTGGCGGCTATTGGCCTGCACATGCTGCGCATCTACTTCACGGGTGCCTTCCGCAAGCCCCGTGAGCTGAACTGGATCATCGGGTTCATCCTGTTCATCCTGGCCATGGCGGAAGGATTCACGGGCTATTCCCTCCCCGACGACCTTCTCTCCGGCAACGGTCTGCGCATCATCGACGGAATGGTCAAGGGAATCCCCCTGATCGGCACCTGGATCTCGTTCCTTCTCTTCGGTGGCGAGTTCCCCGGCGAACAGATTGTCGGGCGTCTCTACTCGCTGCATATTCTGCTACTGCCGGCCATCATCGTTGCCTTGATCGCGATGCACCTCCTGTTCGTGGTCGTCCACAAGCACACGCAGTACCCCGGAGCGGGCCGCACCAACCAGAACGTGGTCGGTTACCCGGTACTTCCGGTCTACGCAGCGAAGGCCGGCGGATTCTTCTTCATCGTCTTCGGCGTGGTCATGCTGATGGCGTCGCTGTTCACGATCAACCCGATCTGGAACTACGGCCCGTACGACCCCTCCCCCGTCTCCGCCGGAACGCAGCCTGACTGGTACATCGGATTCGCTGACGGCGCCCTGCGCCTGATTCCGCCGGGACTCGAGTTCGTCTGGCTCGACCGCACCTGGTCGTTCAACATCCTGATCCCGCTGATCAGCCTCGGCCTGTTCATCCTCGTCGTACTGATCTACCCCTTCATCGAAGCGTGGGTGACCGGCGACAAGCGTGAGCACCACATCCTGGACCGCCCTCGGAATGCCCCGACCCGCACCGCCATCGGCGCGGCCGGCGTGACCTTCTACGCCGCCCTGTGGGCAACCGCATCCTCCGACATCATCGCCACGCACTTCTCGGTGACGATGGAGGGTGTCATCCACACGATGCAGTTCCTCGTCCTGGTCGGACCGTTCATCGCCTTCTTCGTGGCCAAGCGCATCTGCCTTGCCCTGCAGAAGAAGGACCGGGAGATCGTCCTGCACGGCTACGAGTCGGGTCGCATCGTACGCCTGCCCGGCGGCGAGTACATCGAGGTGCACCAGCCCGTCGACGAGTACGATCGCTGGAAACTGGTCAGCTACAACGACTACAAGCCCCTGATGATCCGCCCGAACGCCGATGGCAAGATCACCGTTGGGCAGAAGGCGCGCGCCGGACTGTCTCGCTGGTTCTTCGAGGACCGGATTGCACCGGTGAACAATACAGAACTCGAGCAGGCACACGGGGATCACCACTAGGCCCTCCATCACAACAACAGAACGGGCATCGATGTCCCTCCAGACCCTGTCGGAGTGGCTTCGGTGCCCGAACTGTTCTCTCCCCCTTCATCCGGGCGGTGCCCTCGTCCTGAAGTGTGACGCCGGCCATTCCTTCGACGTGAACAAGCGCGGATTCGTTTCCCTCGCCGGCCAGGCACGACGATTGATCGGCGACAGCATCGCGATGGTCGATGCCCGGGACCTGTTCCTGGGCACGGGATGGTACGACCCACTCCGTGACCGAATCGCGGACCGGGTCGCGGCAGAGCACCCCGGCCGTCTCCTCGACATCGGTTGCGGCACCGGCTACTACCTGAGGGGCATTCTGGACCGGGTTCCCGGCATACGTGTCCTGGGCATGGATCTCTCCCCCTCCGCCGTGGGGCGCACGGTCGCCGGTCAGAGCGGCGTTGACGGGTTGGTAGCGGATGTCTGGTCTCCCCTGCCGGTGCGGGACGGGGCAGCCGACGTGCTCCTCAACGTCTTTGCCCCCCGTAATCCTCCCGAGTTCCATCGAATCCTCACGGATGACGGCCTGTTGGCCGTCGTCGTGCCGCAGGAGCGCCACCTGCGTGAGCTCCGGCAGGCCGGGCTGGCCCTGGACGTGCCGTCCAACAAGGTCGCCCACCTCGTCGAGACTCTGGCTCCCTTCTTCCGACTGGAGGCCGCAGAAGACCTGTGCTCGACGCTCAGCCTGGAGCCGATCCAGATCGCAGCTCTAATCGGCATGGGGCCCTCTGCCCACCACACCGATGCAGGCGCTCTAACGGACCAGCTCAGCGCCGTGCAGACGGTGACCGCCGCGTTCCACCTGTTGAGCTTCCGGCGGCTGGCTTACCCGTCGCGATGAGCGCCGCGCGTGCAGCGCCCACCGGTCTGCCGCAGTCAGCGCCAGGCGCCGAGGCCCGAATGTTGCTGGCGCGCCACCACCGAGCTCGCCTGTTCCGGTCGAGTTCGGCAGGTGTGCGGGGCGAAGTCGACCGGAAGTGGCGAACCCGGCGCGGATGCCGTCTCGGGAAAACGCAAAAACGGCGTCCGGGACAGTGTCCCGGACGCCGCCGAATCCCCGTGTGGGAACCCGTGAATCAGATCAACGCGCGAAGTTCCCGCGGTAGTACTCGTAGACCCAACCGACCAGGCAGATGATGCCGATGCCGAGGGCGATGATCGAGATCCAGACCCCGACGGCGAGTCCCATGAAAAGCAGCGCGGCGCTACCTGCGAGCAGGATCGGCCACCAGCTCCAGGGGCTGTAGAAACCAACCTCTGGGTCGCCGTCATCGATGTTCGCGTCGAGACGGTCCTCGGGAAGCTCGCCGCCCTGGGCGCCATGCACTCGGCTGAGATAGAACGCGACGAACGCGACGAACACTGCGCAGAGGCTCAGGACGAAGGTTCCGGCCCACTCCACTCGCCCTTGACTCGGGTCAATGAGACCCCAGACCGTGTACGCGGTCGCAACGACGACGAAGAACCCCGTGAGAATCCACAGCAGGTTGACGTTGGCTCTCATTACTTGACCTTCTTCGATATCGCGTCATACGTGGGCGAGTCCGGAGCATCCTTGCCGGGGCCGATTCCGACGGGCATCGCGACCTCAGGGTGGTTCAGGTCGAACGCCGGACGCTCGGAACGGATGCGCGGAATCGAGGTGAAGTTGTGACGCGGCGGCGGGCAGGACGTGGCCCACTCGAGCGACGCACCGTAGCCCCACGGGTCGTTGACCGTGACGAGCGGCGCCTTGCGAGCGGTGATGTACACGTTCAGGAAGAACGGAATCATCGACACGGCGAGAATGACCGACCCGATCGTCGACACCTGGTTCATCCAGGTGAAACCGTCCTCAGGCGAGTACGACGCGTAGCGACGCGGCATTCCGACGACTCCGAGCCAGTGCTGCACCAGGAACGTGGTGTGGAAACCGATGAACAGGAACCAGAAGTGCCACTTGCCGAGGCTCTCGTTGAGCATCTTGCCGGTCCATTTGGGCCACCAGAAGTAGAACCCGCTGAACATCGCGAAGACCACGGTGCCGAAGATGACGTAGTGGAAGTGGGCGACGACGAAGTAGGTGTCCGAGACGTGGAAGTCGAGCGGGGGCGATGCCAGGATCACTCCGGTGAGGCCACCGAAGGTGAAGGTGACCAGGAAGCCGAGCGCCCAGAGCATCGGGGTCTCGAAGGTCAGTGATCCGCGCCACATCGTGCCGATCCAGTTGAAGATCTTCACCCCGGTCGGGACGGCGATCAGCATCGTCATCAGAGAGAAGAACGGCAGCAGCACAGAGCCTGTGACGTACATGTGGTGGGCCCAGACGGCGACGGACAGCGCGGCGATGGAAATGGTCGCGTAGATCAACGTCTTGTACCCGAAGATCGGTTTGCGGCTGAAGACCGGGAAGACCTCCGAAACGATGCCGAAGAACGGCAGCGCGATGATGTACACCTCGGGGTGCCCGAAGAACCAGAACAGGTGCTGCCACAGGATGGCACCGCCGTTGGCCGGGTCGTAGATGTGCGACAGGAAGATGCGGTCGGACGCGGCAGCCAGAAGGGCGGCAGCGAGAACCGGGAACGCCATCAGGACCAGGATCGAGGTGACCAGCGTGTTCCAGGTGAAGATGGGCATTCGGAACATGGTCATTCCGGGCGCACGCATGGTGATGATCGTGGTGATGAAGTTCACGGCGCCGAGGATGGTTCCGAACCCGCTGAGGCCGAGACCGACCATCCAGAGGTTTCCGCCGACACCCGGTGAGAAGGTCGTGCTGGCGAGCGGCTGGTACGCGAACCAGCCGAAGGACGCCGCCCCCTGCGGGGTGAGGAATCCGCCGACGGCAACGAGGCTGCCGAAGAAGAACGCCCAGAAGGAGAATGCGTTCAAACGAGGGAACGCCACGTCCGGAGCGCCGATCTGAAGCGGCATCAGCGAGTTCGCGAAGCCGAAGAAGAGCGGTGTCGCGAACATGAGCAACATGATCGTGCCGTGCATGGTGAAGAGCTGGTTGTACTGTTCCTTGGTCTGAACGACCTCGAGACCGGGCGCGAAGAGCTGCGCGCGGATGACGAGGGCCATGACGCCGGCCAGACAAAAGTAGACGAAGGAGGTGATCAGGTACATGTACCCGATGACCTTGTGGTCGGTGGACGTGATCCATCTGACCAGGACGTTGCCCTTGCGCTCGACTCCCGTGGGGCGACGAGTGGCGGCCGGCGTTGTGGGAGCAGTGGTTGTACTCATGGCTTAGTTGCCCTCCTGAGCCGTCGGGGCGGATGTGCCCGGAAGATTCGAGTTGCGCTTGTAGTCATTATCGACCTGGCCCTCGTTTCCTGCAGCACGGAGAGAGTCGATGTAGGTGGCGTAGTCGGCCTGGGAGACGACTTCGACCTTGAACAGCATCAACGAGTGGTACTCTCCGCAGAGTTCGGCGCACTTGCCCGAGTAGGTACCGATTCGTTCCGGGATGACCGACATGTAGTTGGTCTTGCCTGGGATCATGTCCTTCTTGTACAGGAAGTCAACGACCCAGAAGGAGTGGATGACGTCGCGGGATTCGAGCGCGAGTTCGATCTTCTGGCCGACGGGAAGGACGAGCGTGGGGATCTCCGATTCGACCAGGGCCCCCTTGGCCCCCTCGAGGTCAGGCTGTCCCTGCACACCGGTCGTGAAGACGTCTTCATTCACGTAGTTGAAGTCCCATGCCCACTGCTTACCGATGACCTCAACCTTGATGTCCGGGGCATCGAAGCGAGCCTCGATCGCAGCCTGGTCCCGCGCGGTGAAGGCGAAGAAACCGACCACCAGGATCAAGGGAACGACCGTGTAGAAGATCTCGATCGGCATGTTGTAGCGCAGCTGCACGGGGAGACCGGTCTGGCCCTTGCGGCGGCGGTAGACGACCACTGCCCAGATGGTCAAGCCCCAGGTGATGAGGCCGACGATCATAAGCACAATCCAGGACGTGGTCCACAGGCCACTGATCCGTTCGGTCTGGTTTGTCACCGCCGGCTGACCTTCTTCGAAGCCGGGGAGGAAGCCGTGAAGCTGGGCTTGAGTGCACCCCGCGAGAACTACGGCCAACGACGCTGCGATCGGAATTGCAGCCCATCGGAGACGATGGTTTTTGCGCACCAGTTACCTTTCGGTGGGACTCGACGACACTCCATTGGAAGTGTTTTATAGGTTCCCAGCCTACTGGGAGGGAGGGCGTGGGTTGTGCAGGAACGCGCCCGCAGAGGTAACAAATTCGCCTCTAGTCACACGATTTGCGAGCCCGTCCCGCGGCCGGGGATCAGCTGAAGGAGTCCCCGCAGGCGCAGCTTCCACCGGCGTTCGGGTTGTCGATCGTGAAACCCTGTTTCTGAATCGTGTCCTCGAAATCGATGGACGCGCCATCCAGGTACGGCACGCTCATCTTGTCGACGACGACCTCGACGCCGTCGAAGTCGACGAGGGCGTCGCCTTCGAGGACCCGTTCGTCGAAGTAGAGCTGGTAGATGAGTCCCGAGCAGCCGCCGGGCTGCACCGCAACGCGCAGGCGTAGATCCTCACGGCCTTCCTGGGCCAGGAGGCTCCTCACCTTCGCGGCCGCGGTCGCGCTGAGACCCACGCCGTGGGCCGCCGTACTGGTGCTGAGTGTGTCGGTCATGGTGCTCCTCGTTGCTTTCTCGCTGCTGGTCAGCGGGCCAGATTCCCGTTGTTTCTCACCGAGATTCTACCGAGGGAAACCGATAAGTCTTCCCCGGCATTCCCGAAATTTCCGCGGCCGGGCAGGTTCAGTCGACTGAACGGTCATTCAGCCGTCCGAGCAGGAAGGCCTCACTGAGGATCGCCCGCTTGAGCACGCCCAGATGAAGGGACTCGTTCGGGCTGTGCGCCCGTGAATCGGGGTCCTCGACGCCGGTCACGAGAATTTGGGCCTCGGGGAAGACTCGCACGAGATCGGCGATGAACGGGATGGATCCGCCCACTCCGATGTCCACCGGTTCGACTCCCCAGGCTTCGGCCATGGCGCTCCGGGTCTCGGTGACGGCCCAGCCGCCGGTGTCGACCAGGAAGGCCTCCCCCGTGTCGACATCATCGATGTCGACACGGGCACCGAACGGCGCGTGGGCTCTGAGGTGCGCTTCCAACGCCACCAGGGCCTCCTGGGCCGGCTGTCCGGGGGCGACCCGGGTGCTGATCCGGACGGAGACGGCGGGAGAGAGCGTATTTGAGGCGTTGGCCACCGAGGGAGCATCGATCCCGGTGATGGTGATCGCCGGCTGCGACCAGATCCGGCTGAGCACGGATCCGTGGCCGATCGGCTCGACGCCCGCGCTGAGACCGGTTTCCCGTCGCAATTGCTCGACCGGGTAGTCCGGGGTGGGTGCATCGTGGCTGGTGAGTCCGGCGACAGCCACGGACCCGTCGTCGGCGTAGAGGGTGGAGAGAAGGCGGACGGTGGCCATCATGGCATCCGGCACCGCTCCCCCGAACATGCCGGAGTGGGAGGCGTGGTCGAGGGTGCGCACGGTCAGCCGGAAGGTGACGTTGCCGCGCAGCGCGGTGGTCAGCGCCGGCGTGTTGATGTCCCAGTTGCTCGAGTCGGCGACGACGATCGCGTCCGCGCGCAGGGAGTCGCGATTCTCCTCGAGGAAGGTGGCGAACGAACGGCTGCCGAACTCCTCCTCGCCCTCGATGAAGACAGCGAGTCCGAGATCGAACTCCGGCCCCTCTGCTTCAACCAGCGCGCGAATCGCGGCGATGTGTGCCAGCACGCCCGCCTTGTCGTCCGCGGCGCCGCGGCCGTACAGGCGGTCCCCGCGCACCGTCGGCTCGAACGGGTTCGACTCCCAGTCGGCGTCCTGCCCGGGAGGCTGCACGTCGTGGTGGGCATACAGAAGAACGGTCGGGCGCCCGTTGCGGGCTGCGCGGGTGGCCAGAACAGCCGGATGTCCCAGGCCGGATCCCCCGGGGATGCCGGCCCTCTTGACCTGGACCGACTCGAAGACCCCGGTGTCACGGACGAGGGCGGCGACGGCGTTCGCGCTGGCAGTTACCTGTGCAGCGTCGAAAGCGTCCCAGGATACCGAGGGGATCCGGACGAGGGCACACAGGTCAGCGATGGTCGTGGGCAGGCCACGCTCAACGGCGGTGCGAAGCGCCGAGGCGCCCGGGGAGGTTGCCGCGGGCTCTGTTTCTCGAATATCGGTCATCAGGTAATCTTAAGCCAATCGATTGCAAGGAACTGATGTGGCTAAGCCTGTGAACCCAGACGCACAACCATCCATGGAGACCCCGGACGAGACGCGAGCCCGCCTCGCTGCCGGCCAGTCCGCCGGCAAGGGGCAGGCGACGCCCAGCCGGAAGCAGCAAGAGGCGTTGAACCGACGCCCGCTGGTTCCGGACGACCGTAAGCTCGCGGCCAAGCAGGCCAGGGGCAAGGCGGCCGAGACACGGGACCGGGCCAGGGTCGGCATGGCTGCCGGCGACGAGAAGTACCTCCCGGTTCGCGAACGCGGCCCGCAGAAGCGCTTCGCGCGCGATTATGTTGACGCCCGCTTCAACGTGGGCGAATTCATGATCCCGGTGATGTTCCTCGTGATCCTCCTGACCTTCTTCCCTGACCCGTCGGTGCAGACCTATGGCATTCTCGCGCTCTGGGCCTTCTTCCTGGTCGCCGTGGTCGACTCGGTCATCCTCGGCTTCACACTCACCCGCAAGGTGAAGGCCAAGTTCGGCGAAGCCAAAGCGGAGCGCATCCGCTGGTATGCCGCGATGCGGGCGTTGCAGCTGCGCCCCATGCGTCTGCCCAAGCCCCAGGTCAAGCGCGGCCAGTACCCGTCCTGACCGCTCGGTCAGTTCGAGAAGGCCCCTGACCTGATCAGGGGCACGCGGAGTTCCTCGTCGGTCAGCGATCCGTGCTGGCCGACCATCGAGCGCGCGGACTGATTCGATTCGCGGGAATCGTAGTAGGCCACGAGTTTGCGCGCGGCCACGATCACATCCCCGATGCGGGGGCGCACCTCCGCCGCGATCTCCCCGAACAGTCCGGCCCGGATGGCGTCCTCTCTCGTGAACACCCACGCTCGCGCCCCCTCCACGTCGGACCAGGCGTCGGCGAGAGCCTGCGCGGAATCGCCGCCGAGCCCCGGTTCGAGATAGAGCTGGACACAGCGCGGGTCGCCCCCGATATGACGAACGTTCGCGACCAGCTCCGGCACGGTGTCGAAGAGCACCTGCCGGGTGGAGGGGACGTCGACGATGCCGTGGTCGGCCGTGACCAGAAGGCCTTCGTCGGCGCGGAGCCCCCCGGCGAAGCGCGCGAGGGCGCCATCGAGCGTTTCGAGCTCGGCCAGCCACCTGGCCGACTCCCAGCCCTGGGCATGGGCCGCCACATCGAGCTCGGGAACATACAGGTAGACCAGGGCGCGCGGCTCCGTGTCGAGCAGGTGCCGGGCCGCTGCGAATCGGTCAGCAAGGCTCTCCGCGGAGACGTAGCGGGCCCCGCGCAGCACGGCCTGGGTGAACCCCGATGCGGCGTAGCGCCTGGGGCCGATTGCGAAGCCGGGCACGCCGGCATCCGTGGCCTGCTGGAAGACGGTTCGTTGACGTTGCCAGATTTCGGGCTGCATTCCCGCGTCCCAGCCCGTGAGCTGATTGACGACGCGGTCGCGCTCGGCGTCGAACACCCGGTAGCCCACGAGGCCGTGCTGACCGGGCGGAACCCCGGTGGTGAGGGTCGCAATCCCCGCGGCGGTGGTCGACGGGAAGACACCGTCGACCACGCTGGTCTTCGTCAGCAGCGAGTTCAGGAACCGGGCATGGCCGGCCCGGGCGCGCAGCGAGCTGACACCGAGCCCGTCAGCGAGCACCACGACCGCTTTCGAGGCCGGGCCGAGGCCCAGCGGGTTCGGCCGGCCCAGAACGGATGACAGCGAACTTGCGAGAACGTCGGCAAGGCGCAGAGGGCTGAATTGGCGGGCCGGTAGCATGGATGGCATCGCGCCAAGTCTGACATAGACGTGGCCGGATCGATCCAGCGCCTACCCGCCAGCGCGTGTCCCGCAACGCGCGCCTCAGCAGAATCCACGAATGAGCCGCTCAGACAGCACCACACCCGCCGCCTTCACCGAGCGCATCGAGGACGTCGATGTCTCCACCGAGATGCAGGGATCCTTCCTCGAGTACGCGTACTCGGTCATCTATTCGCGGGCGCTCCCCGATGCCAGGGACGGACTGAAGCCCGTCCAGCGCCGCATCCTGTACCAGATGAGCGAGATGGGGCTGCGTCCCGACCGCGGACACGTCAAATCCGCCCGCGTCGTCGGCGAGGTGATGGGAAAGCTTCACCCGCACGGCGACACGGCCATCTATGACGCCCTGGTGCGGATGGCGCAGGCATTCACCCTGCGGGTTCCGCTCATCGACGGCCACGGCAACTTCGGCTCCCTGGACGACGGCCCGGCCGCGCCCCGCTACACGGAAGCCCGCCTCGCCGCGCCGGCGCTGGCCATGACTGAGAACCTCGACGAGGACGTCGTTGACTTCGTGCCCAACTACGACAACCAGCTCACCCAGCCCGATGTGCTGCCGGCGGCGTACCCGAACTTGCTGGTGAACGGTGCGAGCGGCATCGCCGTGGGCATGGCCACGAACATGGCCCCGCACAACCTGATCGAGGTCGTCGGAGCCGCCCGCCACCTGCTGGCCCACCCCAATGCCACCCTCGAGGACCTGATGGAGTTCGTCCCCGGCCCCGACCTCCCCACCGGCGGAACCATTGTCGGCCTCGCCGGCATCAAGGATGCCTACGCGACCGGCCGCGGCAGCTTCAAGACCCGGGCGCGCGTATCCGTTGAAGCCATCACGGCACGGAAGGCTGGGCTCGTCGTCACGGAGCTCCCCTACCTGGTCGGTCCCGAGCGAGTGATCGAGAAGATCAAAGACGGGGTCAACTCCAAGAAGCTGAGCGGCATCTCCGATGTCACGGACCTCACCGACCGCACCAAGGGCCTGCGCCTGGTGATCGGGATCAAGACCGGGTTCAGCCCCGAGGCTGTGCTCGAGCAGCTGTACCGGGTCACCCCGCTCGAGGACTCCTTCAACATCAACGCCGTGGCGCTCGTCGACGGCGGGCCGCAGACCCTGGGCCTGCGTGAACTGCTGCTCGTCTACATCGGGCACCGGATCGAGGTCGTCACCCGGCGCTCCGCCTACCGGCTGGCGCGGAGGAAAGAGCGCTTGCACCTCGTGGAGGGGCTCCTCGTCGCCATTCTCGACATCGACGAGGTCATTCAGGTCATCCGCGCCAGCGAGGACAGTGAACAGGCTCGCACCCGGCTGATCGACGTCTTCGATCTGAGCCAGGTGCAGGCCGAGTACATCCTCGAGCTGCGCCTGCGGCGGCTGACCCGGTTCTCGTTGATCGAACTGGAAGCCGAGCGCGACCAGTTGCTGGCCGAGATCACGGCCCTGGAGAAACTGCTGGGCAGCAAACCGGCCATCCGCTCACTGGTCTCCGACGAACTGGCCTCGGTGGCGGAGCGGTTCGGCACCCCGCGCCGCACGCTGCTCACGGAGGCGAAACCGAGCATCGCCGGGGCCGCCGCCAAGCGCCAGGCCGCCATCCTCGAGGTCACGGACAGCCCGACCCGCGTGTACCTGAGCGCCACCGGCCGGATTGCCCGGGTGGATCGTCCGCTCGACGACGCAGCGCTGCCGGATCGGATCACGCCCGCCCAGCGCCGCAGCAAACACGATGCCGTGCTGTCCACGTTGGACACAACCAGCAGAACCGAGATCGGCGCGGTCACCAGTCGTGGGCGGCTGATCCGCTTCTCCCCCGTCGACCTGCCCGTCATGCCCGCGTCGTCCATCCAGCTCGCGGCCGGGGTCAAGGTCAGCGACTACCTGGCCCTGCCCAACCGCGGCGAGTCGGTTCTGGCGCTGGTCTCCCTCGACTCCGATCGATCTATCGCCCTCGGAACCCGGCTCGGAACCGTCAAGCGGGTCACGGTGAATGACTGGGCGAACAAGCCCGACTTCGAGATCATCGCCCTGAAGCCCACAGACGTGGTCGTCGGCGCCGTGCAGGGCTCGGAGGATGACGAACTGGTCTTCATCGCCTCCGATTCACAGCTACTGCGCTTCCCTGCAAGCACCGTGCGGCCCCAGGGACGAACCGCGGGCGGAATGGCCGGCATCAAACTGGCCGCGGATGTCCACGTTGTCTTCTTCACCAGCCTGTCCCCGCAGACCATTGCCACGGCCGTCGTCGCCACGGTCGCCACCGGAAGCCACACTCTCCCGGGCACGGATCCCGGAAGCGCCAAGGTCTCGGACTTCTCCGAGTACCCCGCTAAGGGGCGTGCGACGAGCGGGGTGCGCTCCCAAAGGTTCCTGAAGGGCGAAGACACGATCTCCGTCGCCTGGGTCGGGCCGCTCCCGGCCCGGGCGGTCGGGCCCGACGGTTCTCCGCGCGTCCTCCCCGATTCCGGATCACGACGCGACGCGTCGGGGGCCATGCTCGATTCGGTGATCGGCGCGATCGGGGCCCGGATCGCCTGAGAGTCGTCGTCGCCGTGGTCGTTGTCGGCGCCGGCCCTGCCCCGGTCTCTCCCGCGCCGTTCTGGCGCAGAAGATGCTGGGTTAGGGTGACGGAATGACTCTCATCTCGGATTCGGCCATTCTCGTTGTCGGTGCCTCCGGCGGACTCGGCCGGGAGATCGCCCGGCTGCTCAACGCGGGCGGAGCCCGTCTCATCCTGACCGGTCGCGACCGCACGAAACTGGCGGCGCTCGGCATCCACGGAACCGTGCTCGAGGCCGATCTCTCCGATCCGGCGGCAATCGTCGGTCTCGTCGCCGACGCCGTCGGCGTGCACGGTCGCCTTGACGGTATCGTGAACGCGTCCGGCGTGGTCGCGTTCGGCCCGGCCACGGAGGTGAGCGATGAAACGCTGGCGGAGCTGTTCGCCGTCAACACCCTGGCGCCGATCCGCCTGCTTCGAGCGGCGCGCGCGGCGTTGACCGATTCGGCCGAGCAGGGCCGCGAACCGTTCGTGCTCACCCTCAGCGGGGTCGTGAGCGAGAGCCCGACCGCCAACCTGGCCGCGTACTCCGCCTCGAAGGCCGGCTTGGCCGCCTTCGGCCAGGCCGCCGCCCGGGAACTGCGGCGCAGCGGCATCCGGATCGTTGATGCCCGACCGGGCCATACCGAGACGGCCCTGTCCACGCACCCGATTTCCGGGACGGCACCCCGCCTTCCCTCCGGCTACCCGCCGGCCGCCGTCGCGCAGCGTCTGGTCGACGCCATCATCGGCGGCGAACGAGATCTGCCGAGCACGGCCTTCCAGCTGAAGGACGCCTGACCCCCCGCTCGGCGTTGCCCGCCAGCCGTCAGCCGACCGGGTCAGACGTCGATGCGGTCGCGACTGAGCTTGTCGGAGCTCTCAATGATGAACTCCTTGCGTGGGGCCACGTCGTTGCCCATCAGCAGCTCGAAGACGTTCCCGGCCATTTCGGCATCCGCGACCCTCACCCGGCGCAGCGTGCGGTGCGAGCGCTCCATGGTCGTCGTGGCAAGCTGGTCGGCGTCCATCTCGCCCAGTCCCTTATAGCGCTGGATCGGGTCCTGATACCGCTTGCCGCTCTTCTTCAGGCCGGCAAGGACACCCTGGAGCTCCTGCTCCGAGTAGGTGTAGATGGTCTCGTTGGGCTTGGTGCCCGGGTTCATGACCACGACCCGGTGCAGCGGAGGAACCGCCGCGAACACCCGACCCTCGGTGATCATGGGCCGCATGTAGCGGAAGAACAGGGTGAGCAGCAGCGTTCGAATGTGAGCGCCATCGACATCCGCATCGCTCATGATGATGACCTTGCCGTACCGGGCAGCAGACAGGTCGAAGCTCCGGCCGGAGCCGGCTCCGATCACCTGGATGATGGATGCGCACTCCACGTTGGAGAGCATGTCGGACACGGAGGCCTTTTGCACGTTCAGGATTTTGCCGCGGATGGGCAGGAGGGCCTGGTGCTCACTGTCCCTGGCCAGCTTCGCCGTGCCCAGCGCGGAATCACCTTCAACGATGAACAGTTCGCTGGTGGACACGTCGTTGCTGCGACAATCAACCAGCTTCGCCGGAAGCGAAGAACTCTCCAGCGCGTTCTTGCGCCGCTGGGTCTCCTTGTGCGCCCGCGCGGAGATGCGTGACTTCATCTCGGCCACGATCTTGTCGAGCACGACCGCAGCCTGGGTCTTGTCGTCGCGTTTGGTGGACACGAAACGCTCGTTCATTGCCTTGGCGACGACGTTCGCCACGATGGCCCGCACGGCTGGGGTGCCGAGCACTTCTTTCGTCTGGCCTTCGAACTGCGGCTCCGGCAGTCGCACCGTCAGAACCGCGGTGAGGCCGGCCATCACGTCGTCTTTCTCGAGCTTGTCCGAGCCCATCTTGAGGCGGCGCGCATTCAATTCGACCTGGGCGCGCAGGAACTTTAGCAGGCCGGCGTCGAAGCCGGCCAGGTGCGTCCCACCCTTCGGGGTGGCGATGATGTTCACGAAACTGCGCACGACGGTGTCGTACCCGGTCCCCCACCGGAGGGCGATGTCCACGGTGCAGTCCCGCACCAGCTCCGTGGGAACCATCGCTCCCTTGTCCGTCAGAACGGGGACGGTCTCGGAGAAGCTGCCCTGTCCGGTCAGGCGCCAGGTGTCGGTGATCGGGGAATCCGTCGCGAGGTGGTCGACGAACTCGGAAATGCCGCCGTCGAATTTGAATGATTCGAACACGTGGTCTGCGGTGCGCTGGTCGGCGATGTCGATGCCCAGCCCGGGCACGAGGAACGCCGTCTGCCTGGCCCGTTCGAGCAGCTCCTCGGTTTGGAAGGCCGCACCCTTCGTGAAGATCTGCCGGTCGGCCCAGTACCGGACCCGGGTGCCGGTCACGCCGCGTTTGACCTTGCCGATGACTCGGAGTTCGCTCTGGTTCTCGAATGGGGTGAACGGAGCATCCGGACTCTTCTCCCCCGTGTCGGCGAAGATGCCCGGTTCGCCGCGGTGGAAGGACATGGCCCATGTCTTCCCGTCACGGTCGACCTCGACGTCGAGGCGCTCCGACAGGGCGTTCACGACGGATGCGCCCACGCCGTGCAACCCGCCGGACGCGGCGTAGGATCCGCTGCCGAATTTGCCACCGGCATGCAATTTCGTGAAAACGACCTCGACCCCGGTCAGACCCGTTTTGGGTTCGATGTCCACGGGGATTCCTCGTGCCGTGTCGCGGACCTCCACGCTCTCGTCGGCGTGCAGAACGATGTCGATCCCGCTGCCGTAGCCGCCGAGGGCCTCATCGACGGAGTTGTCGATGATCTCCCAGAGGCAGTGCATGAGCCCCCGCGAGTCGGTGGAACCGATGTACATGCCGGGACGCTTGCGGACCGCTTCCAGCCCCTCGAGGACAGACAGATGGCGCGCGGAATAGTCAGAAGAGCTCACAACTTCCAAGAATACCGACTGTGGCCCCTCGGCCTTTCATCAACACTCCTCGGAGGCGGGCTACGCGGTGAGCGAAATAGCGTCCTCCGGGCTCGATTACCGGGCAGGAGCGTGTTTACATTAAGAACAGCAAACATTGGTATCGCTTGGTATCAGTCTGGAGGAGGAAACCATGTCTCAGATCGCCACCGAAAATGGTGCAGTCGGCCAAGAGAAGGCTCCCCACCAGCTCACCGCAGCGGACCGCTGCGACGCTTGTGGAGCCCAGGCCTACATCCGGGTCGTAGTCAACAACAGCGAATTGTTGTTCTGCGCTCACCACGGCCGTAAGCACCAGGAGAAGCTCGCAGCCATTGCCGAGAGTTGGCACGACGAGTCGAGTCGGCTCCTAGAGGACCAACGCTCCTAGAGCGAACGCACGACGAAACAAAGCTACGGCGCAGGAGCATCACGGATGCTCCTGCGCCGTAGCTTTTTACTCCGCCGTGAGCCCCAGGCGCACCGCGATCGGGTTGCGCGCGGCCCGCGCTATCTCGTCTACCGCCACCGTGTGCGCGCCGGGCGTATAGGCGCGGCCGAGGCGGGCCAGCGCGGAGCGCAGCAGGTGATCGGCCAGGCCGGGATTGCGTGCAAGCACGGGACCGTGCAGGTGGGTCCCGACCAGGTTGCCCATGACGAGCCCCTCGAGTCCTCCACCGTTTCCGGTGCCCGACTCGACCCGGCCCAGAGGCGACGCCTCCGCGCCGACATACCCGCGAGCGTGATTCTCGAACCCCACCAGCCGACCGTGCTTCGTGGCGACGATGACGTCATCCGTGGCCCGGGCGGCCAACGGCACGGCGCGCCCGGCCACGATGCCCAGTCCTTCGATCACTGAGCCGTCCGCGAGCTCGATTCCCCAGCTCAGCAGTTCCCACCCGGTGCCGACAGCCAGAACCGGAACGCCCTCGGTCGTCCAGGTGCGCAGGTGCCCGGTCATCGTCGCCAGGATGTCTCGGGCGGTGACGAGGTCGGAATCCGAACCGGAGCCGATCACCACGGCATCGGCCCGCTCGGGCAGGTCGTCGACCGTGCGTACGTCCACGACGTGCGCATCGATGCCGGCCCACCGGCTGCGCTGGGCAAGAACGCGGGCGTTGGCCGCGTCGCCGTTCGTGCCCAGTAGCTCGGGCAACAGGGACACGATCGTCAGTGCCGTCGTCACTCCTGGCCCTCCTTGTTGCTGGCGAGCCCGAGGTAGGCCCGGGTTCGGCGCATCGAGTCCGCGGAGAAGATGATCGTTTTCAGTCCGGCAGCCGGTTTCGGCAGCGCCAGGAAGTCATCGAGCGCCTGGCCCAGGTCCGGCTCGACCCGCTCGACGATCACGTCGTCATAGGCGAGCTGCAGTGCGATGTCCTGCGCTTTGGATCCGGAGGCGATGAGGACGCGGCCGAGTACCGATGTGTTCACGGGCCAGAAGTAGGACGGATCGCGCACGTCGGAGCCGATGGCGATCAGGATCTGCTCTGTCCCGGGTTCCAGGCTGTCCACGTTGAGCTGGAAGCTGGCCGGATTCTGCACGAGGACGAATTCCACCTGTTGGCCGCGAACGGTGACAATCTCGCCGCGGCCGAAGACGGGCGGAATCGTCGAGATTGCCTCGGCGGCCACCCGGGGGTCGAATCGATCGCCCAGGGCTGCCCGGGCGGTGGCGAGAGCAGTCAGGGCATCCACGGCGTAGTGCGTCCCCCGTGAGGGCAACCCGACGGGGTAGTCCTGCCCGGCGATCGCGATGGTGGCGTTGCGGCCGTCGATGTGGGTCAGGAGCATTCCGGACTCCGCGGGGAGCCGGTCGTGAGCGGTGGCGCTGTAGCCAAGCCCGCGCGGGTTGGCCGCCAGCACCTCTGCGGACACTCCGTACCGGGCAACCGACACTCCGGCGCCGAGTCCCGCGGCGAGATCGGCGAGGTACCCGTCGTCGGCGTTGACAACGACCGTCCCGGTGGCGCGGGCCGCGATTTTCGCGAGCATCGCCGCGACCATGTCGGAATCGTGGAATCGGTCGATCTGGTCCACCATCACGTTGGTCAGGGCGACCACGCGCGGAGCGAGAGACCCGGAGATCAGGGCGCCGTGGCCCTCATCCATTTCGAGCACGGCCATGTCCGCGGCGATCCTACCGTTCAGATTCACCCGCTCGAGGAGAGCGGACGTGAGCCCCTGGCTGATATTGGCGGTGGACTGGTTCGTGAAGACGTCGGTGCCGTGCGCGCGCAGGGCCGCGACCAGCATTTTCGTCGTGGTCGACTTGCCACTCGACCCGGTGACGATGATCAGCCCACCGGGAAAGCTGTTCAGCGTCCGCGGCAGGAACCCGGGGGCGACCCGGTTGACCACGAGGCCGGGGACCGCTGATCCCCCGCCGGGTTTACGCCAACGGGCGAGTATCCGCACGACCCGCCCGAGCAGGATCGCCGGTGCATAGAGCACCGGGGTTCCTATTCGAGGTAGTCGCGTAGCGACTGGGACCGCGAGGGGTGGCGCAGTTTCGCCATCGTCTTGGACTCGATCTGGCGGATGCGCTCACGCGTCACGCCGAACGTGTCGCCGATCTGGTCGAGCGTCTTCGGCATCCCGTCGCCGAGCCCGAAGCGCATCCGGATGACGCCGGCTTCACGCTCGGAGAGGGAATCGAGCAGGCTTTCCAGTTGCTTCTGCAGCATGGTGAACCCGACGGCGTCCGCCGGAACGACCGCTTCGGTGTCCTCGATCAGGTCGCCGAATTCGCTGTCGCCATCCTCGCCGAGCGGGGTATGCAGTGAGATCGGCTCGCGACCGTACTTCTGCACCTCGACGACCTTTTCCGGCGTCATATCGAGCTCGCGGCTGAGCTCTTCCGGCGTGGGCTCCCGACCGAGGTCCTGAAGCATCTGGCGCTGGACCCGGGCGAGCTTGTTGATGACTTCGACCATGTGCACGGGAATGCGGATGGTACGGGCCTGGTCGGCCATGGCGCGAGTGATCGCCTGGCGGATCCACCAGGTGGCGTAGGTGGAGAACTTGAAGCCCTTGGTGTAGTCGAACTTCTCGACCGCGCGGATGAGGCCCAGGTTGCCCTCCTGGATCAGGTCCAGGAACTGCATACCGCGACCGGTGTACCGCTTGGCCAGCGACACGACGAGGCGGAGGTTGGCGCCCAGCAGGTGGCTCTTGGCCCGGGCACCGTCTTTGGCCACCCAGAGCAGCTCACGCCCGAGGGCACTCTTCTTCTCCGCGTCGGTCATCTGCGCCATCTTGTCCTCGGCGAAGAGGCCGGCTTCGATCCGCATGGCCAGTTCGACTTCCTCGGCCGCGTTCAGGAGCGCGACCTTGCCGATCTGCTTCAGGTAGTCCTTGACGGGGTCGGCGGTGGCTCCGGTGATCGCGCTGGAGTAAACCGGGACCTCATCGTCATCATCCACGAGGGAAAGGACGAGGGCGCCGCTGGGCAGGGCCTCGGCGGATGCGGCACGCTTCTTCGCGGCGTCGTCTGAATCGTCGTCGGCATCCGTGTCATCGCCGGGGGCGTGCTCGTCGTGCTCGTCGGCCGCCGGCTTTGCCTTGGCCTTCGTGCTGGCGGCCCGCTTGCGCGGAGCTGGCTTTTCTTCTCCGGCGGCCGCTGCTGCTTCAGCTTTTGCCAGCTTGGCGGCGGCAGCCTTGGTCAGCGGCTTCTTCGCAACAGCCTGTGCGGCACCGGTTTCCGGGGTCTGGCCGACTTCAGCCTGGGCCTCTGCCGGCGTGCTCACGGGGGACTCGTCGCCTGGCTCGTTTTTCTTGCGGGTTGCCATTCGAACACCTCTCATGCCGTGGCGCGGACACCTGCGGCGCTGCCTGGTCTGGTTCAGCCGGGTCGATCGGGCAGAACGGGCACCGGGGGCAGTGTGGATTTTGGGCAGTACTTGGACCCATGTCAAGTCCCGGGAGATTTACATTGACACTCATGTCGCTGTTCCCCGGACCAGAAAGGGCCCTATTGACAATTATTGCATGCTTTGTGTATGCGGCAAGCCAGCCGCGCCTATTCAGGTCGCCGTCGTCGGCGCCATGCACGAGCCAGTCCAACCCAGAGCGGAGCCACCTCGATCCCCTCTTCGCGCGACAGCTGGCTACGGGTGCGTGTCCTGGTCCGCAGGAGGAAGACAACCCCGATCCCCACGACCAGAAACTGCACGGAAAAAGCGAGACGGAAGGAATCGAGTGAGTAGAGATCACTCGCCGCTCCCCCGGAAACGCGCCAGGAGTCCTGAAGGTCCAGCAGCAGCCCGACCAGGTAGACCATGACGAAGCTGGCCGTGAACCCGCCCACGTTGACCACCCCGTTCGCCGAGCCGTGGCTGCGCTGGGGATTGAAGGTCCGGGCGAAGTCGAAGCCGATCAGCGAACCCGGCCCTCCGACGCCCAGGGCCACCAGCAACAGCACGATCAGCCAGAATGGCGGCTGCCCCGGCCAAAGCAGCACGGCAGCCCAGGCAACCGCCATGACCGTGACGATGCCGAGCACGATGTTGCTACGGCGCAGCGGGTACCGCGCCGTGAGGATTCCGAGGACCGGACCGAACACCATTCCCGCACCGACCAGGACCATCAGCATCGCGGCGGCGAGGGACGGGTCGTAACCGAGCCCGTAGACCATGAATGGGAAGCCCCAGAGCAGTGTGAAGACCGTGCCGGCGGACTGGGTGACGTAGTGCGACCAGAAACCCAGTTGGGTTCCCGGCCGCTTGAAGCTGTGTTTGAGCTGGGCCAGTGCCTCACCGAGGCTGGTGGGCCTCAACCGGTCGGACGTGCCGGCCGGCTGGTCCCGAATCACCACGATGCCGACGACCAGGGCAACCAGAGCGACGGATGCGGCCGAGAGGAATGCGGGTGTCCACCCCCAGATGTGCAGCACCCAGGCGAGCGGGACTGCCGAGAGCACCTGTCCGAGCTGACCGATGTTTCCCAGCCACTGGGAAAGCTGCGGAACGCTGCGACCGGTGAACCAGGATGAGATCAGCCGGATCATGGAGATGAAGATCATGGCGTCCCCAGCGCCGACAAGGATGCGGCCGACCACGGCGATCGAGATGCTCGGGGCGAGCGCGAGCGTGACCTGTCCGGCGGCCATCAGAGAGGTCCCCGTCAGCACGAGCACCCGCGGCCCGTAGCGGTCGATCAGGACACCCACCGGAATCTGGGCGGCCGCGTAGACCACGAGCTGGACCACGGCGAGGCTGGACAGGAGCGCAGCCGAACCGCCGAAACGGTCGGTCGCCGCGACGCCGGCAATCCCGAGAGACGATCGCTGGAGGACAGCTGAGAGATAGGCGAACGATCCGACGGAGAAGACCAACCAAGACCGACGCGAGTTCATTGCCCCTAACTTACCCGCGCTCGGGGCTGCTCCCGCACGGTCCGGCCTCCTCGAGCTCCGACGGACAGAAGCCTACGCCGTCGGGTCAGGCGAGTGTGCCGTCGTCCCTGCCGCGGCGGGTAGCGAGGAAATTCTCCAATTCCGCCGCGATTTCGTCGGCGCTCGGGAGCTCGCCGGACTCGTCCGTCAGGGGCGAACGCAGCGTGCTGCCCTCCATATAAGCGTCATAGCGTTCTTCGAGTGTGCCGACCAGCTTGGCCAGCTCGGGGTTGTCGTGAACCTGCTCGTCGATCCGGGCCACGAAATCGCGATTCTGCTCGCGCACCTGATCGGTCGGGAAGATCAAACCCGTCGACGCGCTCGTGCTCTCGAGTGCGGACAGTGCGGCCGCGGGGAACTCGGTGTCCGCGAGATAGTGGGGCACCAGGAGAACGAAACCGACGACGGTCGCGCCACTTTCCTGGAGCCGGAACTCGACCAGGTGCAGGGCGTTCGCGGGGACCTGCGTGTGCGGGCGCCACACCGACATGCTCTCGATCAGGTCGGAGCGGTTGCCGCTGACCGTGACTCTGATCGGACGCGTGTGCGGCACGGGCATCGGGATGGCGTGCACCCAGGTGGTCGAGGCCACCGTGAATCGACGCACCAGCTGAAGTACCGCGGCGGTGAACTGGTCCCAGCGGAAGTCGGGTTCGTACCCGGCAAGGAGCAGGAAGGGCTGGCCGATCTCGTCCCGGGCCAGGTAGAGCCGGAGAGCCGGCGGCTGGTAGCCGGTGAGGTGGTCCTGATCGAAGTAGATGATCGGGCGGCGGGCCCGGTAGTCCAGAAGGAGGTCAGGGTGGAAGATGGCGATGACGGTGTGCTCTAGCGTTCCGAGCAGGTACTCCGTGAACTGGGACACCGCTCCCCCGGCATCCGCGAACCCCGTCAGACCCGCGACGAGGTGGAGCCCCTCCGGGACGTTCTCGGCGTCCGCGGTCAGCTCGTAGAGGTCACCAGGATCACGCATGTCGTTAACTCTAAACGTCAGAAACGGAGGCGGGGAGGAATCGACGCTCGGGCCGTGATGCCCAGAGCGAACACGGCCGCGGCGGACGATCCGCGTACCATCGGAAGATGACTGCTCCCCGTCTTACCCTGTCCCCAGCACCCGCCATCGAGTCGGATGCCGACGTCCTCATCGTCGGGGCGCTCCAATCGGGCGACACCGCAACGCTCTACGCCGACCCGGCCTTCGCCGGCCTCGCGGAGATTCTTTCCAGCCTCGACATCACCGGCGCCCGCGACCAGGTTGTCCGCCTGCCTGCATCGATCGGCAAAGCCCGCAGTATCGCCATTGTCGGCATCGGCACGGAAGCCACCGCGGACGCCCTGCGCCATGCCGCGGGATCCGCGGTTCGCCAGCTCACCGGCGTTGCCTCCGTCGCATTCGCCTTCCCGACCCTGACGGCGGAGGGGGCCGAGGCTGTACTCGAGGGCGCAGCGCTCGGTTCGTATTCGTTCACCGCCTACCGTCAGAATTCGCTGGCGGCCACGAAGCTGCCGGCTCAGGAGATCACGGTGCACACCGGCGTCGGCGCGGACGGCGCGGTCGACCGCGTGGACGCGATCACCGAGGCCGTCGGCCTGGTCAAGGACCTGGTCAACATGCCCCCGTCAGACCTGTATCCGGACTCGCTCGCTCGCCTCGCGGTCGAGGCGGCAACGGGCCTCCCGGTCACCGTGCGCGTGTGGGACGAGGAACAACTGGCCGCCGACGGTTTCGGCGGGATCGCCGGCGTCGGCCAGGGATCAACCCGACCGCCCCGGCTCGTCAAGGTCAGCTACTCACCGGAAGGCGCCACGCAGCACCTGGCGCTCGTCGGCAAGGGCATCACGTTCGACACCGGCGGACTCTCCCTGAAGCCGCCGGCGTCGATGGTGGGCATGAAGTACGACATGACGGGCGCGGCCACAGTGCTCGCCGTGACTCTGGCTGCGGCCCGGCTCGGCCTGGGCCTGCGCATCACCGCCTGGCTCTGCATCGCCGAGAACATGCCTTCCGGGTCGGCCATTCGCCCCAACGACGTTCTGCGCATCCGCGGTGGACGCACGGTCGAGGTACTGAACACGGATGCCGAGGGCCGCCTGGTCCTCGCCGACGGCCTCGTCGCGGCCGGAGAAGAAGGCCCGGACGCGATCGTGGACGTCGCGACCCTGACCGGCGCCGCCCTCGTCGCCCTCGGCACGCGGTACTACGCCGCCATGGGGCAGGACGCGCTCGTCGAGCGCGTGCTCGCCGCCGGCAAGTCGGTCGGCGAACTGATATGGCCGATGCCGCTCCCCGAGGAGCTGCGCGCCACTCTGAATTCCGACGTCGCAGACATCGCCAACGCCAAGATCGGCAGCAGCCACGGCGGAATGCTCCTGGCCGGAGTCTTCCTCCAGGAATTCATCGGCACCCGCGGAGTGGGCGAATCCGCGGAGACGATCCCGTGGGCGCACCTGGACATCGCGGGACCGGCACACAACACCGGCAGCGCGTGGGGCTTCACGAATGCCGGCCCGACCGGAATCTCGGTCAGGACACTGCTGCGCCTGGCCGAGGACTTTTCGCGCCCGTAGTACAGTCGAGTGGGCGAGAAAGCTCGCCCACTCTTCGCCTGCCCGGATGCGTCATCTCGCGTCGGGCGGATCGGGTTGTGATGCATAAGGGAGTATCTGGGTGTCGGAACAGAATTTTGACCTTGTCGTTCTCGGCGGCGGAAGCGGCGGTTACGCGGCTGCATTGCGCGCCGTTCAGCTGGGCCTCACGGTTGGTCTGATCGAAAAGGACAAGCTTGGGGGCACCTGCCTGCACGTCGGTTGCATCCCGACGAAGGCGCTGCTGCACTCGGCCGAGGTGGCCGACGTCAGCCGCGAGGCCGCCAAATACGGCGTCAAGACGCAGTTCGAGGGCATCGACATGCCCGCGGTGAACGCGTTCCGCAAAGGCATCGTGGCGTCCAAGTACAAGGGGCTGCAGGGACTGATCAAGTCGCGCGGCATCACCATGATCGAGGGCGAGGGCCGCCTGGTCTCACCGAACACCGTGCAGGTCGGCGCAGACACCATCGTGGGCAAGAACGTCATCCTGGCAACGGGCTCCTACTCGCGCTCTCTGCCGGGACTCGCCATCGGCGGCCGCGTCATGACCAGCGAGCAGGCGCTCGAACTCGACTTCGTTCCCCAGAAGGTCGCCATTCTCGGCGGCGGGGTCATCGGCGTCGAATTCGCCAGTGTGTGGAAGTCCTTCGGAGCGGAGGTCACGGTCATCGAGGCGCTGCCCCACCTGGTTCCCAACGAGGAAGAGTCCATCTCCAAGCAGTTGGAGCGCGCGTTCCGCAAGCGCGGCATCGAGTACTCCCTCGGGGTCCGGTTCCAGAGCGTCACCCAGCACGAGAACGGCGTCGTCATCACCCTGGAAAACGGGACCGTCATCGAAGCGGAGATCCTCCTCGTCGCCGTCGGACGTGGCGCGGCGACTGCCGGACTCGGCTTCGAAGAGGTCGGCGTTGCCATGGATCGTGGCTTCGTCCTCACCGATGAGCGCCTCGCAACCAACATCCCGGGTGTCTTCGCCGTGGGCGACATCGTCCCCGGACTGCAGCTCGCGCACCGTGGATTCCAGCAGGGCATCTTCGTCGCGGAAGAAATCGCCGGACTGAATCCGATCGTCGTCGACGACCTGAACATCCCGAAGGTCACCTACTGCGACCCCGAGATTGCATCCATCGGCTACTCGGAAGCCAAGGCGGCCGAGAAGTTCGGCGCCGACCAGATCTCCACCGTTGAGTACAACCTGGGTGGAAACGGCAAGAGCTCGATTCTGGGCACTGCCGGTTCGATCAAGCTCGTCCGGGCCAAGGACGGCCCCATCATCGGTGTCCACATGATCGGCGCCCGGGTCGGCGAACTCATCGGCGAGGGTCAGCTGGTAGTGAACTGGGAGGCTTACCCGGAGGACATCGCCCCGTTCCTGCACGCGCACCCCACCCAGAACGAGGCACTCGGCGAGGCCTTCCTGGCCCTGGCCGGCAAGCCACTGCACGCGTAGCAGCCGAATCTCGGCATTCAGACTCTCAAACTCTAATTACAGACAAATGGCTTTGAAGGAGACAATCGCATGAGCGAATCCGTTAACCTCCCGGCACTCGGTGAGAGTGTCACAGAGGGTACGGTCACCCGCTGGCTGAAGAGCGTGGGAGACCGCGTCGAAGTCGACGAGCCGCTGCTGGAAGTTTCGACCGACAAGGTGGACACGGAAATTCCGTCCCCCATCGCCGGAGTGATCGAAGCGATCCTGGTCCAGGAAGACGAGACCGTCGAGGTCGGAACGCCCCTGGTCACCATCGGAGACGGCTCAGCCGCCGCTGCTCCTGCCGCGGTCCCCGTCGCCGAAGCGCCGGCCCTGGTCGAAGAACCGGCTCCCGCGGCAGAGCCTGCTCCGGTCGAAGCCCCGGCACCGGTGGAAGCATCTGCACCCGTGGAAGCGCCAGCCCCCGTGGAAGCACCGGCACCCGCAGCAGTACCAGCGCCCGCAGCAGCGCCGGTGTTCGCACCGACCCCCGTGTTCGCGCCGTCGCCCGTCGCCGCCCCGGCAGCGGCCCCTGCCGCTCCGCCGACGGCCGCGCCGGCAGCTGAGCCCGTCACGTCCCGCGGATCCCACGCGGGAACGTCCGGTTACGTCACCCCCATCGTCCGCAAGCTCGCGAACGAGGCCGGCGTCGACCTCTCCAGCGTTCAGGGCACCGGTGTCGGCGGCCGCATCCGCAAGGAAGACATCGTTCTGGCTCAGGCCAGTGCCACCACGGGCGCCGTCCCCGCTGCCGCACCGGCCGTCGAAGTATCCGCCCTGCGCGGCACGACGCAGCCGATGTCCCGCCTGCGGAAGGTCGTCGCCGAGCGCGCCGTCATCTCCATGCAGTCGTCGGCACAGCTGACCACCGTCGTCGAGGTCGACGTCACCCGCGTGGCGATTCTGCGGGACAAGGTCAAGGGCGAGTTCCACGCCAAGACCGGCAACAAGCTGTCCTTCCTGCCGTTCTTCGCTCTCGCTGCTGCCGAGGCGCTGCAGGCCAACCCGATCATCAACGCCACGATCGACGGCGACACGATTGTGTACCCGAGCCAGGAGAACATCAGCATCGCCGTCGACACCGAGCGCGGCCTGCTTACCCCGGTCGTTCGGAACGCCGGCGAACTGGACCTCGCCGGATTCGCCGCCCAGATCGCCGACCTGGCGCAGCGCACCCGCGACAACAAGCTGAAGCCGGACGAACTCTCGGGCGGTACGTTCACCCTGACCAACACCGGTTCGCGCGGCGCCCTCTTCGACACTCCGGTGGTCTTCCTGCCGCAGAGCGCCATCCTGGGCACCGGCGTCGTCTACAAGAAGCCGCTCGTCGTCACCACCGACGGGCTCGACGCCATCGCGATCCGCTCCACCGTGTTCCTGGCCCTGTCCTACGATCACCGCATCATCGACGGCGCTGACGCGTCACGCTTCCTCGTCACCATGAAGCAGCGTCTCGAAGCGGGAGCCTTCGAAGCCAACCTCGGGATCTAGTCCCCATCGACGGTTCTGACTAGTCGTCGAAGATCTCCCTGATCCGCCAGCCGGCCTCGCCCTTGACCACAAGGACCGAGGCCGGCTTTCGTTGTGCGTCGGTTGCTGTCAGCGTCACCAGCGCGACGTCTCCGGTTCGGTAGGCGAGCACTGGCGTCCACGATGCCAAACCGATCGCCGCGGCCGCGGCCCCTCCCTGCTGCGCAAGGTGAACCGTGTGAGAGTCGGCGGCCAGCGCCGAAGACTGGGCCTGTTCGGCGCCGTCCAGGCACGCAACGGATGCCGCAGAGAGACACCGGTCGCGCAGCCCCAGCAGCGTCTGGACGGCGGTCACCGGGTCGTCTCCGTTCACCGCGACCCGGTCCGAGGGCGTCAGAGCGGCCGCCGAAGCCGGCACACTCGCAGCGGGCACGACCGGGGGCCCCGGGGCCGACTCGCCCGGACGGGCACCCGTGGCGGGCCGGAGACCGGAAACGGCGACTCCGGCCACGAGAACCGCGACGACCACCCCGGCGAGTGCCGGGCCCCGCCGGGCGCGAAGCGCGGGCCGCAGCCAGGCCCAGAGCCGGACGCCTGCGCCGTTGTCACGGCCGGCGCCCCTGCCCAGGACCGCCAGAACGACGCCGGCTGCCGCCCGCACCGCTGATACGGGCCCGGCGAACCACGGACCGCCCCAGCCCGCGCTCGAAGACCGGTCGGTTCCACCGCCACCGGCCGTGGCGGGCGACGCCCCCGTGACCGGAGCGACGCTTCGAAGGCGCAGGACGGTGACCGCGCTGTCCGGGTCGTGGCCGGGTTCCGCCCCTGACCCCAGACACACCGGTCCGGCGTCGCTCCACGCGAAGAGGCGCCGCTCCAGGTCAGCCAGCCTGGTCGCGCCCGGAACCCGCGGAGCTGCGGCGGCGAACCATTCGGCCAGTTCCCGCGCAGCATGGGTCTGCTCCGGGTCAGGGCCCACCCGGTCCAGCACGATTCGCACCAGGTGGGAGAGACAGCCCGCGGCATCCTCGGTCAGCGCTCTACGGGCAGGACCCGGTTCCGGAAACGCCCGAAGCCCGCCGAGTCCCGCCAGCACGGGGCGACCGCGGGAGTCGAAGAGGATCACGGCCGGGGTCAGCCCGAGATGCACGAGGCCGATCGCCTGGAGCTCCGCCAGCGCGACCACGACGGGAGCCAGGATCGTGACCGCCTCTCCCGGCTCCACCCAGCGCCCGTCGGCGAGGTGACGGCCGAGGCTGCCGCCGGTCAGTAATTCGAGTACGAGGCACATTCGGCCGCCCGGGAGAGTCGCCACGTCCAGGAGCCCCGCGAGGCGCCCCGGGCTGGTCTCGGTCAGGGCTCGGATCTCCCGTTCGATCGACGCGTCGTCCGCTTCCGGCCGAAAGACTTTCAACGCGACAGTCCTGGTCGGGGCGGCCATCTCGCCCTCCGGCGGCTCCCCCGAAGCCGCCCAGGAGGGGGCAACGCCGGCGTAGATGTCAGCTCGCTCGCTGGAGGCAAGGCGACGGAGCACCCGGTAACCGGCGATCAGGGTGAGGCGGTCGCTCGAGTCTGGGCGGCTGCCGGCGGCGGTCAGGGGGTTCGCCCGAATCGGTTCCTCATGGCTCGTCATGGCCGAATGCTGCACCCGAACGGGCACCGGCGGCGCACCGGGCGGACCCCGGAGCGCAACCAGGTCCCGGCCGGTGTGGGGAGGACAAGCTGGCCTAGACTGGTCGCATGCTCGACTTTGTCGTCGCGGGGCTAAGCGCCAACTCCGTGCCGTATGTTGAGGGCCTAGAGCTCCAACGCGCAGTCCATCGTTCCGTCGTCTCCGGGGTGAGGCCGGACACCGTCATCTTCCTCGAACATCCCTCCGTGTACACCGCCGGCAAACGCACCGCTCCGGAGGAACGGCCCACGAACGGAACCCCCGTCATCGATGCTGACCGCGGCGGGAAGATCACCTGGCACGGCCCCGGGCAACTCGTGGGCTATCCGATCATGCGTCTTGCGGAGCCGGTCGACGTCGTCGGCTACGTGCGCCGACTCGAGGGAATTCTGATCGACGTCCTCTCCGACTTCGGCGTCGACGGCCGCCGGGTGGCGGGACGGTCCGGCGTCTGGGTCGGCCCCGATGGGCAGGAAGACAAGATCGCAGCCATCGGAATCCGAGTCGCGGAAGGAGTGACCATGCACGGCTTCGCCCTCAACTGCAGCAACTCGCTCGAGCCGTACAGCCGCATCATCGCCTGCGGCATCAAAGATGCCGGCATCACCACCATGTCACGAGTCCTCGGCCGCGAGGTGTCGACCTCGCAACTGGTCGCCCCCCTCACTGCCCGGTTCCAGGCGGAGCTGGCGGCGGCATCATGACCGCGGCACCTGAGGGGCGGAAGATGCTCCGCCTCGAGATCCGTAACATGGAAACGCCGATCGAGCGCAAGCCCGCCTGGATCAAGACGGTCGCCAAGATGGGACCCGAGTACCGCAAACTCCAGGACCTGGTCAAAGGCGAGAACCTGCACACCGTCTGCCAGGAGGCGGGCTGCCCGAACATCTTCGAGTGCTGGGAAGACCGTGAGGCCACGTTCCTGATCGGCGGATCGCAGTGCACGCGGCGCTGCGACTTCTGCCAGATCGACACCGGAAAACCCGCGGACTACGACACCGACGAGCCTCGCCGGGTGGCGGAATCCGTCGTCAAGATGAACCTCCGGTACGCGACCGTCACCGGCGTCGCCCGGGACGACCTTGCCGACGAGGGCTCCTGGCTCTACGCCGAGACCATCCGGAAGATCCATGCCCAAAGCCCGGGCACGGGGGTGGAAATCCTCGTCCCGGATTTCTCGGGGAACCCCGAATTCCTCGGTGAGGTCTTCTCCGCCCGGCCCGAAGTCTTCGGGCACAACGTGGAAACGGTCCCCCGGATCTTCAAGCGCATCCGCCCGGCCTTCCGCTACGACCGGTCGCTCGACGTTCTCAGCCAGGGCCGGAACGCCGGTCTGATCACCAAATCCAACCTCATCCTCGGCATGGGCGAGGAACGTCAGGAGATCAGCCAGGCACTACAGGACCTGCACGATGCAGGCACAGACATCGTCACGATCACGCAGTACCTGCGGCCGACTTCCCGCCACCTCCCCGTGGCGCGCTGGGTGAAGCCGGAGGAATTCGTTGAGCTGAAACAGGAGGCGGAGGCCATCGGCTTTCTCGGAGTTCTGTCCGGCCCCCTGGTCCGATCCTCCTACCGCGCCGGACGGCTCTGGGCCCAGTCGATGGTGGCGACCGGGCGCGAAGTCCCCCCGCAGCTTCGTCAGCTGGCGGATGCGTCCCTGGGCTTCGCGCAGGCCGTCTCATGACCTGGAAACGGTCACGATCCGGGCGAGTGACTCGGTAGTCTTGACCCATGGCACGCAGCAAGGACAAGACTCCCAAACCCCCCAAACAGCCTGGCCGCTTGAAGCAAATGTGGCAGGTGTTCCAGATGACGCGACGGTACGACTCGAAAATCGTGCTCCTCATGATCGCCTCGTTCGTGATCCCGGTCGCGATCAGCCTCGTCCTGGGATTCCTCCTGTCGCCCGGCAACGTGCTGACGATCATCCTCTGGGTGATCGCGGGGATCCTGGCCGGAGTCCTGGCAATGCTCATCATCCTGGGACGCCGGGCCGAGAAGGCGGCGTACTCGCAGATCGAGGGTCAGCCCGGCGCGGTCGGCGCTGTCCTGCGCTCCTCGCTGAAGCGCGGCTGGGTGGGCAGCGAGATGCCCGTCGCCGTCAACGGGAAGACCCAGGATGCCGTCTACCGGGCCGTCGGGCGTGGTGGAGTCGTCCTGATCAGCGAAGGACCGCGCACCCGCACGGCCCGGATGCTCGAAGAAGAACGCCGCATGGTCACGCGACTGGGCGGCAGCATCGCCGTCACCGTGATCTCGGTTGGACCTGACGCCGACGCCGTGCCGCTGCACAAGCTCGCCCGTCGCCTGACCAAAATCAAGCCGACCCTGACCAAGGCCGAAGTCCTCGCCGTGAACAACCGCCTCACTTCGATGACGAAGAAGCTGCCGATCCCCAAGGGTGTCGACCCGATGAAGGCGCGTCCGCAGCGCGGAAACTAGCTGCGAATCAGTACGGTGCCCGCCACCTTGTCGTGAAACCCGCGTTGGTCGGAGTCCCAGACCAGCGCAGGAAAGGCGAGGCCGAGCAGCACGGCACGAACGACCGGGCGCCAGAGCCCGACCCAGCCTCCGCGCAGCGAAACCACCCGGAGCCCCACGAGACGGTGTCCGATGCTTCCGCCGAGGGTCGGGATGAATACGATCTGCAAGGCCACGAAGACTCCGGTGACGACGAATCCGTTGTAGTCCAGGAACGTGTAGTCGAAGAGCGCGAACGCGGCGGCCATGGCCAGGACCTGGTCGATCGCGAGGGCTGCGATCCTTCGTCCCACCCGGCCGACCGACTGGCTGCCCTGGTCGGGCAAGCCCAGGCGCTCCCCCGGCCATTTGCTGGGAGGAAGCTGTCCGAAAGGGATCGATTTCGAGGAGGCTGCAGACACGCGATGAGTCTACCGACCAGCCTCGGCTGTAACATGTGTGAAACATAAGCGTCACTGCCGGGTAATCCCATCCCACTAGCCTCAATTGAGCCGCAGTGCGCGACTTTTTCAGAGATCAACTGTTCAGAGATCAACGCCCACGTCGTTTGGAGTAAAACCGCATGTTCCGCGATTCGTCAGAAGTGCTCAAATTCATCAAGGATACCGACGTCAAGTTCCTTGACATTCGTTTCACCGATTTGCCGGGTGTGCAGCAGCACTTCAACATCCCCGCGTCGACCGTCGATGAGGAGTTCTTCACGGTCGGCCAGATGTTCGATGGTTCCTCGATCCGCGGTTTCGCGTCGATCCACGAATCCGACATGCAGCTGATCCCCGACGTCACCACCGCCTACATCGACGCGTTCCGCACCGAGCGCACGCTCATCATGCTGTTCGACATCTACAACCCGCGCAACGGTGAGATCTACTCCAAGGACCCCCGCCAGGTCGCCAAGAAAGCCGAGAAGTACCTCGCCTCGACCGGCATCGCCGACACCGCCTTCTTCGCTCCCGAAGCCGAGTTCTACATCTTCGACGACGTGCGTTACGAAGTGAACCAGCACTCCAGCTTCTACTCCGTCGACTCCAGTGAAGGCGCCTGGAACTCGGGCAAGAAAGAAGTGGGCGGAAACCTCGCCAACAAGACGCCGTTCAAGGGCGGCTATTTCCCGGTCAGCCCCGTCGACCAGCACGCCGACCTCCGCGACGACATCTGCCTCAAGCTGATCGACGCCGGCCTCATCCTCGAGCGCAGCCACCACGAGGTGGGCACCGGCGGCCAGGGCGAGATCAACTACCGCTTCGACACCATGGTGCACGCGGCCGACGATTTGCTCAAGTTCAAGTACATCGTCAAGAACACCTCGGCCGAGTGGGGCAAGACCGCCACCTTCATGCCGAAGCCGCTGTTCGGCGACAACGGATCCGGCATGCACACCCACCAGTCCCTCTGGGCCGACGGCAAGCCGCTCTTCTACGACGAGGCCGGCTACGGCGGGCTGTCCGACGTGGCCCGCTGGTACATCGGCGGCCTGCTCAAGCACGCCCCGGCAGTGCTCGCCTTCACGAACCCGAGCGTGAATTCCTACCACCGCCTGGTCCCGGGCTTCGAAGCTCCGGTCAACCTGGTCTACTCGGCCGGAAACCGCTCCGCGTCGATCCGGATCCCGATCACCGGCACCAACCCGAAGGCCAAGCGCATCGAATTCCGCGCTCCGGATGCCTCGGGCAACCCGTACCTCGCCTTCGCCGCCCAGCTGATGGCCGGCCTGGACGGGATCAAGAACCGGATCGAACCGCACGAGCCGGTCGACAAGGACCTCTACGAGCTGCCGCCCGAAGAAGCGAAGAACATCCCGCAGGTTCCCGCTTCCCTCGAAGAGGCCCTCGTGGCCCTCGAGAACGACCACGACTTCCTGCTCGCCGGAAACGTGTTCACTCCCGAACTGATTGAAACCTGGATCGGCTACAAGCGGGAGATGGAAATCAAGCCGCTCGCCCAGCGCCCGCACCCGTTCGAGTTCGAGCTCTACTACGGCGTCTAAAACGCAGAACCGCCCGCAACCTGAAAGGACCGCACCCCCTCGGGGATGCGGTCCTTTCAGGTTCCGGGCCCGGCGCTCAGCCGCCGAAGGGGCCGGCCCGCTCCGCGGGCCCGTAGAACCTGCGCTCGAATACGGCGCGGGCCCGCCGCGTCAGGGACAGATACTCCTCTTCGAGCTGGTTGGCGGAGCCCGGCGGGTACTGCATCACCCGGGCGACCCCCTCGAGCTGAGCCCGGTCAGTCGGCAGCACATCGGACGTCTTGTTGGTCCACAGGGTGATGGCGGACCTGCATCGGGACGCGAACTTCCACGCCACCGTCAATGTCTCGGCATCCGCGTCGCTGACCAGGTCGGCGTCGGCCGCGGCGCGAAGGGCACCCAGCGTCGATGTCGTGCGCAACGCCGGGATGGCCGCCGCATGCTGCAGCTGCAGCAGCTGCACGAACCACTCCACGTCGCTCAGTGAGCCGCGTCCGAGTTTCAGGTGCCGGTTGGGGTCCGCCCCCTGGGGCAGCCTCTCGCTCTCCACCCGCGCCTTGATTCGCTTGACTTCCCGGACAGCCTGTTCGCTGATCGCGGCGGGATACCGGACCGAGTCGGCCACCGTCTCGAAGTCGGCGAGCAGCCGCGAATCGCCCGCCACTCCCCTGCCCCGGAGCAGAGCCTGCGCCTCCCAGGTGAGCGACCAACGGCGGTAGTACGCCTCGTAGGATTCGAGGGAGCGGGCCACGGAGCCGTTCTTGCCCTCCGGGCGCAGCCCGAGGTCGAGATCGAGGGGCAGCCGGTTGTCGTCGGTCAGCCGGGCCAATTCGCGCACGATGAACTTCGCCCGGTCGTGCGCGGCCTCGCCGGTCAGGGTCCCGGGCCGGAAGACGTACATCACGTCGGCGTCCGATCCGAAGCCCAGTTCGGCCCCGCCGAATCGTCCCATCCCGATCACGGCGAATTCGATCCCGTCAGCGGCCGACCCCTCCGGCGCGCCCCCCAGGGGCGTGCCCCGGATGGCGGCGAGAACCCCCTGGATGATGGTGGCGGTCACGTCGGTGAGTCCGGTCGCGAGGGCCTCGATACTGATCTGGCCCAGGACGGCCGAGGAAGCCAGTCGCAACATCTCCCGGCGCCGGGCCGTGCGCAGGATGGACGCGGCGGCATCGGGGCTCTCATGCCGGGCCAGCACGGCGCGCGCCTCCTCGTGGAGGGTCGCCACACTACGGGGGCGCAGGTCGTCTTCGTCCTCCAGCCAGGCCACCGACTCGGGGATCGTCTCGAGCAGCTCCCCGACGAACCGTGACGAGGACAACACCCGGGTCAGGCGTTCGGCCGCCCCGGACGAGTCGCGCAGCATACGCAGGAACCAGTAGGTCGTGCCGAGGCTGTCGCTCAAGCGGCGGAAGGCCAGCAGACCGTAATCCGGGTCGGCGCCCTCCGAGAACCACTGCAGCAGAACGGGCAGCAGATGCCGCTGGATCGCCGCCCGGCGGGACACACCGCCGGTGAGAGCGGCGATGTGGGCCAGGGCGCCCGCGGTGTTGCGGAAGCCGATGGCCGCCAGCCGGGCTTCAGCCTGCGCACTGGTCAGGTTGAGACCGTCGGCCGGGAGCGCGGCCACGGCGGAGAGCAATGGGCGGTAGAACAGTCGTTCGTGCAGTCCCCGGACTCGATGCTTGACCTGGGCCCACCGGTCGGTGAGCTGTGCGGCGTTCGGTGCGAGACCCGTGGCCCGGGCCAGCACGCGCAGACTCGCCTCATCGCGGGGCACGAGATGGGTGCGGCGCAACTTCTCCAGCTGCAGCCGATGTTCCATCAGGCGCAGGATCCGGTAGTCCTGCGCGAACTCGGCCGCCTCAGCCCGTCCCACGTAGCCGCTGTCCACCAGCGCCGTCAGAGCGGGGAGGGTTCCGGCCTGACGCACGTCCGGGTCGGTCTGCCCGTGCACCAGCTGCAGCAACTGCACGGTGAACTCAATATCGCGCAGTCCTCCGGGGCCGAGCTTGAGTTGCACGGCAACTTCGTCGTCCGGGATGTTCTTTGTCACCCGTTCACGCATCCGCTGCACGGAATCGACGAAGTTCTCCCGGCTGGCGCTGGTCCACACCTTCGGGGCCACCGCCTCGACGTAACGGCCGCCGAGGCCGAGATCGCCCGCCAGCGGGCGAGCCTTGAGCAGCGCCTGGAATTCCCAGCTCTTGGCCCACCGGTCGTAGTACGCCAGGTGAGACTCGAGGGAGCGGACGAGTGCTCCGGATTTTCCTTCCGGACGGAGGTTCGGGTCTACCTCCCAGAGTTCGGGCTCGAGCGACGGCTGGTTCAGGCCCCGCATCACGAGGATGGCGAGCCGGGTGGCGATGTCGACGGCCCGCGGCGACTCCAGCCCCGCCTCGGGGTCACCCTCAGCGACGAAGATCACGTCCACATCGCTCACGTAGTTCAGTTCGCCGGCTCCGGCCTTGCCCATGCCGATGATGGCCAGCCGGGTGGCCCGAACCTCGTCCGCCGGGAACACGCCGCGGGCGGGGGCGAGACCGCTGGACATGCTGCGCGCGACGGCCAGGGACGCTTCCAGGGCGGCAGCCGCGAGGTCGGCGAGGGTGCGTGCGATCCCGTCGAGCCCCGCGACGGGATCGGCCTGCTCCAGGTCGAAGGCGGCCAACTCGGCCAGCCGGCGGCGGTAGCGAACCCGCAGCGCCACCCACCCGTCGTCGTCGACGAGGGTGGCGAAGCCATCATGGCTGCCGACGGAGTCCAGCAGGTCGGCGGTCAGTTCGGACGCACCCGGCAACCTCGCCAGGGGCCTGGCGAGGACCGCGAGCTCCTCCGGGCGTCGCAGGAAGAACTCAGCCAGGCCGCTCGAGGCCCCGAGGACGCGCACCAGCCTCAACGCCGAGTCGGCGTGGCCGAGGATGGCATGCGACTCGTCCGGCGACTGGCGCAGGAGCTCGACCAGGGAACCGAGGGCGGCGTCCGGGTTCGCTGTCCTGGTCAGAAGGGGCAGCAGCACTGTCGGCTCCGGACCGCCCAGTTCGCCTACCTCCATGAGCCGCAGGCGCACCTCGCTCAGCTCGACGAAACCCACCCGAGCAAGCTCGGTGAGAGTGAGTATTTCCCGCGCCATGAGTTCCGTTCCCGGGGCGGCTAGAGCATCTCGAGGTTCTTGTCGAGCTCGAACGGGGTCACCTGGGAGCGGTATTCCTTCCACTCCTGGCGCTTGTTGAGCAACACGTAGTTGAAGACGTGCTCTCCGAGCGTTTCGGCGACGAGCTCGGACTCCTCCATGAACTGGATCGCGTGGTCAAGGCTGGCGGGCAATTGACGATAACCCAGCGCGCGACGCTCGGTGTCGCTGAGCCCCCAGACGTTGTCCTCGGCCTCGGGAGGCAACTCGTAGCCCTCCTCGATACCCTTGAGGCCGGCGGCCAGCATCAGCGAATACGCCAGGTACGGGTTCGCGGCCGAGTCGATGGCGCGGTACTCGACGCGGGCGCTCTGGCCCTTGTTGGGCTTGTACAACGGAACCCTGATCAGGGCGGAACGGTTGTTGTGCCCCCAGCAGACGAAACTGGGAGCTTCGTCGCCGCCCCACAGCCGTTTGTAGGAATTGACGAACTGGTTCGTCACCGCGGTGATCTCCGGGGCGTGCTTGAGCAGTCCGGCAATGAACTGACGGCCGGTCTTGGAGAGCTGGTACTGCGCACCGGCCTCGTAGAACGCGTTGGTGTCGCCCTCGAACAGGGACAGGTGCGTGTGCATACCCGATCCGGGGTGCTCCGACATGGGCTTGGGCATGAACGTGGCGTACACGCCCTGCTCGATGGCGACTTCCTTGATCACGGTGCGGAAGGTCATGATGTTGTCGGCCGTCGTGAGGGCATCCGCGTAGCGCAGGTCGATCTCGTTCTGACCGGGACCCGCCTCGTGGTGGCTGAACTCCACCGAGATGCCGAGGTCTTCGAGCATCCGCACCGACCGGCGACGGAAGTCGTGGGCTGTGCCGCCGGGGACGTTGTCGAAGTAGCCGGCCGAATCCACCGGGACCGGTCCGTTCTTGCCGTACTTCGACGACTTGAGCAGGTAGAACTCGATCTCGGGATGCGTGTAGAAGGTGAATCCGCGATCGGCGGCCTTCGCCAGGGTCCGCTTGAGCACGTTTCGCGGGTCGGCGACCGCCGGCTGACCGTCGGGAGTCATGATGTCGCAGAACATGCGGGCGGTGGGATCGATCTCACCACGCCAGGGCAGGATCTGGAAGGTGGTGGGGTCGGGATGAGCGAGCACGTCCGCCTCGAACGAGCGGGTGAGGCCTTCGATGGCGGAGCCGTCAAAACCGAGGCCCTCAGCGAAGGCACCCTCCACCTCGGCAGGCGCGATGGCCACCGATTTGAGTGTGCCGACAACGTCCGTGAACCAGAGTCGGATGAACTTGATGCCCCGCTCCTCGATGGTCCGGAGAACGAAGTCGCGCTGCTTGTCCATTCACGCCCTTTCTTGTTGTTACCTAGGCTACTGGCTGGCGCCGAAACTCGGGCGAAACTGGGCGCCAGTCGGCGGATTACACCCTGACTACACTGGACCCATGCCAGAGTCGACCGTTCCCGAAGTGCCCGCCGCCGCCCGCGAGCTGAACCCGTTCGCGCCCGTGCCGCCCGGGCCCAAGCGGGTGCGCACCCGCCATTTTCACAATGCCAAACAGCAGGGCATCCCGATCACCGGGCTGACCAGCTATGACATGCTCACCGCCCAGATCTTCGACCAGGCCGGGATCGACTTCCTGCTCGTCGGGGACTCGGCCGGCAACAACGTGTTCGGCTACGAGAGCACCCTGCCCGTCACCGTCGACGAGCTGATCCCCCTCACCCGGGCCGTCTCGCGGGCGGTCACCCGAGCCCTCGTCATCGCCGACATGCCATTCGGATCGTATGAGACCGGCCAATCCGAGGCTCTGCACACGGCCGTGCGCTTCATGAAAGAGGCGCAGGCCCATGCGGTCAAGCTCGAGGGCGGCGTGCGCAGTCGCAAGCAGATCAAACGCATCGTGACGTCGGGGATTCCCGTGATGGGTCACATCGGCTTCACCCCGCAGAGCGAGCACGGGCTGGGCGGCCACATCATTCAGGGGCGGGGCGCGGCCGCCGACCAGCTGATCGAGGACGCTCTCGCGGTGCAGGATGCCGGCGCCTTCGCCGTTGTGCTCGAAATGGTGCCGGCTACGGTGGCCGCACTGGTGACCGCCCGGCTCGAGATCCCCACCATCGGGGTCGGCGCGGGCCCGGACGTCGACGGACAATTGATGGTCTGGACTGATTTCGCGGGCCTTACCGAGGGCCGCGTGCCCCGGTTCGTGCGCCAGTACGCGAACATGCGCAGCGTGCTGACGGATGCTGTGCACCAGTTCAAGGAAGACGTCGACTCCGGCGCCTATCCCGGCCCCGAGCACAGCTACGAGTAGGGCCGGTCAGCGGTCCTAGCGGTCGTTTGCCGCTTCTTCCTCGGCCCATTTGGCGCTGTTCGCGCGCAGTTTCTCCAGCGCGTGAGCGGCCTCGTCACGTGTTGCGAACGGCCCGACGCGCTCCTTGGAGGTGGACTGCATACCCTCCTCGACCGCTCCCGTGCGCATGTTGTACCAGAACTGGTGTTCAGTGTCTTCGGACATAAGCTGATCCTATGCCTAAGGATTCTGCCGGTCACCTGTTGCCGGGAACGGTCTCCCCGTTCCGCCCCGTTCCGCGCCACATCCCACGACCGGAGTACGTCGGCCGTGAGATGCCGGCGCCGTTCACCGGATCGGACGTGTACTCTCCGGACAAGATCGAGCTGATCCGCGAATCGGGCCGGATCGCGGCGCAGGCGATCGAAGCCGTGGGACGGGCCGTCCGCCCGGGCGTCACGACGGACGAACTCGACCGGATCGGCCACGACTTCATCATCCAACACGACGCCTACCCGTCGACCCTGGGCTACCGCGGCTACCCCAAGTCGCTGTGCAGTTCGGTGAACGAGGTGATCTGCCATGGCATCCCCGACGACACCGTTCTCGAGAACGGGGACATCGTAAACATCGACATCACTGCCTTCAAGAACGGGGTGCACGGCGACACGAACGTCACGTTCATCGTCGGCGAGGCCGGCGACGAGGTGAGGCTGCTGGTCGAGCGTACCCGGGAGGCCCTCGCCCGGGGCATCAAGGCCGTCGCACCGGGCAGGCAGGTCAACGTCATCGGTCGCACGATCGAGTCCTATGCGAAGCGTTTCAACTATGGCGTGGTGCGCGACTTCACCGGCCACGGGGTCGGAGAGTCCTTCCACTCCGGGCTGATCATCCCGCACTACGACTCCGCCCCCGTTTACGACACCGTGATGGAGGTCGGCATGGTCTTCACGATCGAACCGATGCTCACCCTCGGCGGATCCGACTGGGACATGTGGGCCGACGACTGGACCGTGACGACGAAAGACAAGAGCATCACGGCCCAGTTCGAACACACCCTCGTCGTGACCGAGCACGGCGCCGAAATTCTCACCCTCCCGTAAACGGTAGGTTTTGACTATGAGTTCAACCACGGCCATCGGCATTGATATTGGCGGCACCGGAATCAAGGGAGCGGTGGTCGACCTGGTCACCGGTCAATTTCTGTCCGATCGGGTGAAACTCCCCACCCCCAAGGGGGGACGCCCGGTGGACATCGTCGAGTCCACGCGCGCCCTCCTCGCCACGGTCTCCTCCGTGGCGGGCGCCTCCGCACTGCCGGTCGGGATCTGCTTCCCCGCCATCGTGAAGAACGGGCACACCATGTCCGCCGCCAATGTCTCGGACAAGTGGATCGGCCTCGCCGCCGAGAAGCTGTTCCAGAAGAGCCTGGGGCAGCCGATCCACTTCGTCAACGACGCCGATGCCGCGGGGTACGCGGAATCCGAGTTCGGCGCGGCCAAGGGCGTGCGGGGAGTGGTCCTGATGACCACCCTCGGCACCGGGATCGGAACGGCCCTGATCAACGACGGCGTGCTCGTGCCGAACACCGAGCTCGGTCACCTCCAGATCTACGGCGTCGACCACGAGACGCGCGCGGCATTCTCTGCCAAGGAGCGCGAACACCTGAGCTGGGATAAGTGGGCCTCCCGCCTGCAGAAGTACTACTCGACCCTGGAGGCCCTGTTCTCCCCCGACCTGTTCATCGTCGGCGGCGGCGTGTCCAAGCACCATCAGGACTTCCTGCCGCTTCTGAAGCTGAAGACCCCGATCATCCCGGCCGTCCACCGCAACAATGCCGGAATCCTGGGGGCAGCTGCCCTCGCCGTCAAGAACCTGAACTGACCCGTCCACATGGCGCCGCCACTCACTGACCTCCCGGTCCTTGAGCCGGCCGACCGCCAGGAATGGCGGGCCTGGCTCCAGACCCACCATGCAGAGAGCCGCGGCGTGTGGCTGGCCATCGGGAAGAAGGGAAACTCCGTCACCGAGCTCTCCTACGAGGCTGCGGTGGAAGAGGCCCTGTGCTTCGGCTGGATTGACAGTGTGGTCAATCGCCTCGGTGGCGACCGGTACAAACAGCTAATGACGCCCCGCAAGCGGGGAAGCGCCTGGGCGCCCAGCAACAGGGAACGGTGGGGCCGCCTGGTGGCGCAGGGACGGGTCGCCCCGGCCGGCCGTGCAGCCGTTGAGGCCGCGCAGGCAGACGGGTCGTGGACCCTCCTATACGAGGTGGAGGCGCTCATCGTACCGCCCGACCTCGCACAGGCACTTGCCGCGAATGAGGAGGCCAGCAGCTCGCTCGCTGCTCTTGCTCCGTCGACGCGCAAGCAGATCTTGTACTGGGTTGCCAGCGCCAAACGGCCGGCGACGCGTGCCAGACGAGTCGAGGAGGCGGTCGCGGCCGCGGCGGAGAACCGCCCGGTCCGGACGGACCAATGGCCACCTGACCGTCGCGAACCGTCGTGAGTGAAGGAATGGGCCGGCTGTTACGCCGGGTTCTGTCCCGGTGCGCGAAGCACCTTGGACGGCCATCTATCTCGGGACTACGTTGCCGCAGCCCTCCAGCGGTCTACCCGGAAACTCGGCGAGCCGCCTTGGCGTTTCCTGTCTGACCTTGCTCCGGACGAGGTTTACCTAGCCGACCAGGTCACCCTGGCCTCTGGTGGTCTCTTACACCACCGTTTCACCCTTACCTCCGGCCGAGGCCGGCGGCGGTCTACTTTCTGTGGCACTGTCTCGCGGGTTGCCCCGGGTGGGTGTTACCCACCATCCTGCTCTGTGGAGCCCGGACGTTCCTCGGCACCCGCACCCCCGAAGGGAAGCGGATGACGCGACCGTCTTGCCGACCCATTCCACTGTCCAGAATACAGGCCGCGGGCGGAGCCTCACTCCACCTAGATACCCGATTCCTCCGTGCGCACCAGAATCGCGCCGCAGTCCGGGCAGAAGAGCACGTCGTCGGCCGGTGCGGACCGCACGGCATCCAGGTCGCTGCCGGTCAGCGTCATCGTGCACCCGCTGCAAGTGCGGGCCCGGAGCAGGGCCGCGGCGTTCCCGCGCCCGGCCACGAAGCGCTTCTGGTAGAGCGCGGCGAGGTATTCGGTGACGCCGCCGGCGATGGCTGCCCGGTCGCGACGCAGCTCGCCGAGCTGCCGGTTCAGGTCAGCAAGGCTGAGGTCCCGCGCCACTTCGGCGTCGCGCATCCGGCCCAGGATGGCATCGCGCTCGGCCTCGACTGCGGCAGCGGCGCCCTCACGCTCTTCGAGGCGTTCCATGACCGCGATCTCGATCTCCTCGAGCGCCAGAAGCCGCTTACGGAGCGCGGCGAGCTCGGTCTCCAGTGCCTGGACGTCTTTCACCGAAGACGTGTGCTGCACCCGGTCGGCGTCCCTGGCTATGCGCTTCTCGACCACGTCGACATCGGACTCGATCCGGTTCAGTTCGAGCCGGACGTCTTCGACCTCGCCCGAGCGGGTGCTCAGAGTCATCCGGATCGTGTCGGCCTGCGCGCCGAGTTCCCGGAGCCGTGCAAGCTCCGGCAGGGCCTTCGTCTGGTGCTCGACCTGCTGGAGCCTGATGTCGAGGGCCTGAAGCCGGAGAAGCTCCTTCTGTTCAACTGGAGATGCCTTCACGATGTCCTGACCTTTACGAGTATTGAGCTTGAGCGGGCGTGGGGGTGGAACCGCATCCATCGGCAGGTTACTGCACGATGACGAAGTCCCACGGATCTGTGCGCAGATCACTGCAGGTGACCGTGATTCCGGGGAGCGCCGCCCGGAGCTGCTCGGCGGCGGGTTCGAGCCAGAGCGACTCGCTGGCCCAGTGCGACACGTCGATCAACGCCGGCGTGCCGCCGGAGTGCACGGCCTGCTCGCGGGCCTCGGAGGCCGGGTGGTGCCGGAGGTCGGCGGTGATGTACACATCCGCCGCGACCACGGACGGATGCGCGAGGAGTGAGTCTCCCGCACCTCCGCACAGCGCCACGGTCTCCACGACGGCGTCGCGCTCCCCCGAGACCCGGACGCCGGACACGGTCGCCGGCAGCAGATCGGCCAGTCGCCGGGCCAGCCGGTCCAGCGACGTGCGTTCCGGCAACCGGCCCACCCGCCCGATGCCGGTGCCGGGAGCGACTCCCGCCGTGATCGGACGCGTGTCCAGGAGGCCGAGGCGGGAAGCCAGGATGTCCGATACGCCGTCCACGACCACGTCCGCATTCGTGTGCGCCGCCAGGAGGGCGCAATCGGCCCGGATCAGGCGGCCGAGCAGCGCACCCTTGTACCGGTCCTCCGCGACCGACGTCACCCCGCGCAGCAGCAGCGGGTGGTGCACGAGCAGCAGGTCAGCACCCCGTTCGACGGCCTCGTCGACGGTTGCGGAGACCGCGTCGACGGCGAGGTGGATCGAGGTGACCGAGTGTGTCGGGTCGCCGCTGACCAGACCGGGGGCATCCCAGTCTTCGGCCCCGGACAACGGCCACAATTCATGGACGATCAGGGTTACATCGGCGAGCGAGAATGGCACCCCGTCAGCTTACCGGTGACCGGACGGCGCGGCTTCCTGCCGCCGGATCGCCGGAATGCCCAGGACCGGCGGTGTGATCAGGCCCAGCACGAGTGCGACGAGCACGCCGAGCGCGGTCGCCGCCAGGCCGCCGTGAGGATCGATGCCGGCCCAGGCGAGGAGGAAGCCCTGCCAGGCCAGCCATCCCGGGCCGGACTCGATCAGTCCGTAGCCGACGACCGTGATCACGGCGAGAGCACCCACGTTGACCCAGCGCCAGTCCGCATAGCGACCGCCGCGATGAAGCAGGCTCCTGGTGTCGAGCGGGCTCCGCCGAATCACCACCTCCGCGCAGAACAGGCCGGTCCAGGCCGCGACGGGCACGGCCAGCGTCACCGGCAGGGCCAGGGAGGCGTCGGCCAGGCCCGTTCGGCTGACGAGGATCAGCACGACGAGTATCGCTGTTCCCAGCGCGGCGAGCAGCACGCCGACGGGCCGGGTGATCCTGCTGTCCGCGGCGGTGACGGCGAGACCGCCCGAGTACAGATTGAGGTTGATCGCCGACAGCAGGGTGAGCGTGCCGACGAGTAGCAGGGGGATCCCGGTCCAACCCGGGAGGATTCGGGCCAGACTGCCGACCGGATCGATCGCGAAAGCGGCGGCCTGTGCGGGGTGCGATGCGGCCAGCACCGCCCCGAAACAGATCAGGACCAGGGCCGGCAGGCCCAGCCCGAGGTTCGCCCACAGCATCGAGGTCCGACCGGGCGAGTCCTCTCTCTGGTACCGGGCCAGATCTGCGCTGCTGGTCGCCCAGGCCAGCCCGAAATAGGCGAAGACGAGGATCGTGCCGGTGAGCGCGCCGAGTCCGATCCCGGTCGAGTCGGCCAGGGCGGGTCCGGGATCGATCAGCCCGGCGGTCATGATCATCGCCAGGGCGAGCAGGACCGTGGACGAGGTAGCGCAACCCGTAACCGAAAACGGCGACAGCGGCCGCGGCCACGGTGACGGCGACTGCGCCGACCAGAGCCGGGACGGTGCCGTACCCGGGTGCGTCGCGCCCTGCCGCCGCCGCAACCGTGCCGATCGCCTGCCCGGCCGCGGCCGCGAGCAGCGCCCCCTACACGACTCTCATCAGGACGACCAGAGCGGTGGGCACCACGTTCCCGACCAGGCCGAACGTGGCCCGGGACAGGACCATCGCCGGTTGCCCGGTCCGCTTGCCGGCCAGGGTGCCGAGGCCTACCGGGATGAACGACAGGGCGATTCCGAGAAGAGCGGACACCGCCGCTTCGAGGACATTGAGTCCGAGCGCAATCAGCCGGGCCCCCAGCGCCACGCTGACCACGGATGCCGTCACGGCGAACCAGAGGCGGAACATCCGTGTGGGGTGCCCGACCCGGTTCGTCACCGGAACCGGCTCCGTGCCGCTGTGTTCGATGCGGCGCACCGGGGGGGGGGGGTGCCCGGAGGCCCGCATCAGGGATCACCGACTCCCTCTCCGCCACCCGCGGACTCGGGATCGGGCCGGGGACGCCGCTGACCACGTCGTCCGCGTCCTCCGGAAGCTCCCGGTCGACGTCGCGCCCGGCGATGTCCGGGGATCCGGTGCCGGGGGCAGATCGAACCGCCCCGGCGAGGTCGTCGCCGGGGCCACCAGGGGCGTCGGGGCCGTCGTCCCTCGCCCCGTGCAGCCCCGTCCCGCTCGGCCATGACCCGATTCTAGCGAGAAATGCTCATTCTTTCCCGGTTGTCGAGGCTGACCAGGGCCGTCACCGCCACCAGCAGCAGGCAGAGGCCGGCCCAGGCGGGCGGGGTCAGCCGTTCACCCACGACGAGGACAGCGAGCACAGTGGCGACGAGCGGTTCGAGCAGCGTGATGCTGGTGGCGAGGCTGCCCCGGACCGAACGCAGGCCGTGGCCGAAAAGCAGGTACGCGGCACACATCGGCCCGATGGCCAGATACGCGGCAATCCCCGCGCTGCCCGCGCTCTGGAGCAGCGGCGCTCCGGTCACCAGCAGCACGGGGACGAGGCAGACCGCGGTCACGCCGAACAGCGCACCCATCGTGGCCCGCGGGCTGTGTCCCGCCCCGATCAGCTGGTGCGACGCGTGGGTGTACAGGGCATAGCTGAACCCGGCCAGCACACCCAGCAACGCGCCGACCGGGGCGCCCGAGACCTCGGCGGCTCCGATGCTGCCGCCGAGCACCAACAGGCCTGTCCCGGCCAGGGCGGCCAACGTGCACAGGCCCCAACGCGGAGTGACCCGACGACGTTCGGCCAGGAACTCGATCCCGGCAGCGAACACCGGAGCGGATCCGAGGGACACGACCGTTCCGACGGCCACCCCGGCCAGGTGCATCGAACTGTAGAAAGCGAGCGGGTAGACGACGATGGCGGCGACGCCGGCCCCGCCCACCGGCGCACGGACCTGTCTCTCAGGACGGCTCGGGCGCCGCGCACCGACAGCAGCCAGAGCAGTCCCCCACCGACGGCCATCGTGGCTGCTCCGGTCGCCAGCGGGCTGAGGTCATCCGGCAGGAAATGCGCGGCCGTTCCGGTCGTCCCCCAGAGCAGGGCGGCCAGAAGGATCGGCATCACGCCGGGGCCCGGCAGGATCATCCGGGGCCCCGCAGTCACCATCCGAGCGTGCCGGGCTCCCCCTTGAACGGGCCGACCACCCGGGACGTGATCCAGCCGCCGTAGAAGTCTCCCGGCTGCGGCTGCACCCGTTCCCCGTTCACTGTGCACCGCTCCATCCGGCCGGGGTAGAGGGCAATGCGGTCGAGGAGCGCCTCATACCCCTTCCTCGGCGCCGGGTAGGTCCAGGCGGCGGATTCCTCCCGCCGTCCCGGCGTGACCACATTGAGGTAGGACGCCTGCCCTTTGTACTCGCACCACGAGTTCCCGGGGGCCGGTTCCAGGCTCCCGGGCCGGAAAGCCGATCGAGGCAGGTAGTAGACCGGAGGATGGCTCGTCTCGAGCACCCGGATCACATCTCTGGTGTCGACGATGACCTGGCCGCCGAACGTGACGACGACGCGGTCGGTACTCGGCTCGGCCCGGGGCGGCCGGGGGTATGTCCAGACCGATTCCTGGCCCGGGCCCGGCACGGCCGGAGTGACGCGATTCTGCTTCATCGGGCCAGCGTACCGGCAGACCCGGGGTGGATTCGAGAGCCGGAACCGCCCGCGGCCCGGGACAGATCGGCACCGAAGACCGCGGCCTGGGTTCTTCGCTGCATCCCGAGCTTGCTGAGTACGGCGGACACATAGTTCTTGACCGTTTTCTCGGCCAGCTCCAGCTCGGCGCCGATCTGACGGTTGGTGAGCCCCCGCGAAATGAGGTCCAGGACCTGCCGCTCGCGCAGGGTCAGTGCCTGCGCGGCCCGGTCCGGCTCGGCCAGGCTCAGCACCTCGGCCACCCGCCGGGCGGCCAGGTCGGTGAGCAGCCGCTCCCCGCGGGCCACCCGGCGGATGCCGTCGATCAGCCGGTCACCGCGGATGTTCTTCAGGACATACCCTGCAGCCCCCGCCAGCACCGCGGCGCAGGTGGCCTCGTCGTCGTCGAAGGCGGTGAAGATCAGGCACCGGATGCCCGGGTCCCGGGCGAGGATCTCCCGGCAGACGTCGATGCCGCTTCCGTCGGGCAGGCGGACGTCGAGGACCGCGACGTCCGGCCGGGTGGCGGCGACCCGGGCGAGGGCCTCCCGCCTGGTCGACGCCTCCCCCACGACCTCCAGGTCCGCTTCCGCGTTGATCAGGTGCACGAGGCCATGCCGGACGATTTCGTGGTCGTCCACGAGGAAGACGCGGGTCATCGGCGTGCCGTGACGGATGCACCGACCAGGCTGGCCGCCCAGCGCAGCCGTGTGCCCCGGGGCGCCCGGTCGTCGAGGGTGAAATTTCCCTGCCATCGTCCTGCCCGTGCCGCCAGGTTGTCGATTCCGCCGGAGTGCGCGGCCTTCGCCCTGCCCACGCCGTCGTCACTGATTTCGATCGTGATCGAGTCGGCGACCACGGTCAGGCTCACAACCGTTTCGCCGGCCCGGGCGTGCCTAACCACGTTGGTCAGCCCCTCGCGGATCACGGCGACGAGGTCGTCGGCCAGGTCGGCCGGCGTGACCAGGTCGATCGGGCCGGAGAAAACGACTCGTGGAGGCTGCTCGAACAGGGGCCCGAGTTCGGTCAGCAGGTCGATGACGCGATGTCGCAGGGACGGCCGGTCGGGGTGCGCCGGCAGGGTCAGGGCGAAAATGGCCGTGCGGATCTCGACGATGGCAGCGTCCAGGGCCTGCACCTCCTCGTCGAGCCTCAGGCGCAGCGCCCGGTCGGTTATCTCCCCGCCAATGGCCTGAATCGACATCCCGGCGGCGAAGACCCTTTGGATGACGAGGTCGTGCAGGTCCCGGGCGATCCTGCCGCGGTCCTCCAGCACCGCCAGCCGGGCCCGATCGGCCCGGCCCAGGGAGAGTTCCAGCGCCACACTCGCCTGCTCCGCGAAGTCCGAGGCCATCACGAGGTCCGAGGCGGTGAACCGGGCCGCTCCGAGGGGACGCGAGGCCGTCAGGACCCCGTGCGGGACTCCCGCTCCCAGAGGGATGACCATGGTGGACCCGCAGATCAGGGCGGAGTCCGGGCCCGGCCTGACGCCGTCCCCGCCGTCGACCAGGAGCGGCTGGCCGCCGGAGAATACCCGCCCGCACAGGCTCCCGGCGACAGGGAAGATGAGGCCGGCGGCCTGCTGCGCGAGCGGCCCCCTGGCGGTGGCGACGACCAGGGAAGCATCCGCGCCGGGGTCGATTCCATCGGGGACGACGACGCACACCAGTTGCGCATCCGCCGTCTGCGCGAATCGGTCGGCCAGGAGGGCCAGGGTATCGTCCGAGCGATCGGTCAGGAGGGCAGCGCTGACCCCGGCCGACGCGGCCGACCAGCGCTGACGCCGCTGGGTCTCCTCGAACAGCCGGGCATTGTCGATCGCGATGCCCGCGGTCGCCGCCAGGGCACACAACAGGTCCTCGTCTTCCTGGTCGAATGCTCCCGGCACCCTGCCGATCAGATACAGGATGCCCGAGACCTCGCCGCGCACCCGCACCGGGACGGCCAGGAGACTCTGCATCGGCGGGTCCTCACCCTCGAAACCAGCCGGACGCGGTTTGGCCTGCCATCGGCTCAGCCGAAGCGGAACCGGGTCATCGGCGAGGGTGCCCAGCAGCCCGAGGACCTCGGCCCACGCGCCCCCCGCAACGGCGGCATCCGCGGATGCCCCGACCTGGACGCTCGGCTCGAGACGGCCGTTGTCGGCGGTGGTCGCGAGCGCCCCGAACAGCGCCGGGCACAGGTCGACCGCCGCCTCCACGATGCGCCGCTGCACGGAGAGAAGATCGAGCTGGCCCACAATCGCCTGGCTGGCCAGGAGGAGGCGGCGCAGGCGCGCATCCGACTGATTCGCCGAGGGTTCGGGCCGCGTGAACGGGGTGGCAACCGGGGCTGTGATCTCGTGCTGGGGCATGGCCTGGCTCCGCTCTCGGTCTGATGCCGGGGATTCTACTCGCGTGGGACCTTCGCCCCTTTTCGGCGCCTCCCGACGCTGTCACCGTGAGGGGGGACGCGAGGGAAGGAGGCCAGCCATGGTCGAAAAAGTGATCGTCGCCATCGACGGCGGGCCCGCCAGCAGGGCCGCCCTCGAGTGGGCCCTCGACCGCGCTCTGGCGGCCGAGCGGCTCCCGTCAGCCTCGGTGAGCCTCGAACTGACGACGGTGGTGGAAATGGGCTGGTCCCCCACCGGGGGGCCGGAGGATGACTTCCAGCCCGCCTACGAACGCGCACTCGCCGAAGCCATCCGCCGGGTCGACCAGGCCGCACCGAACTGCCGCAAGACCGGGTACATCCGCCACGGGGTCCCCACCGATGAACTCGTCCGGGCGTCCGCCGCCGCGGACCTCCTCGTCATCGGCACCAACAAGACGGGGGTGCTCGCCGGAGCGGTCTACGGGACCCTTCCGTTGCGCCTCACCGCCCATGCGAAGTGCCCCGTCATCGTCGTCCCCGCGGTATGGGCGCCACGAACCGGGCCCGTCGTGGTCGGACTGGAAGACGATGCGTTGGCAGCCGGGGCCTTGGACTTCGCCGCCCGCGAGGCCGCTCACTTCGGCCGCCCGCTCAGCATCGTGCATGCCTGGACGATCCCGGCCACGGTGGCGGTCGAATTCGGGGCCGTGATTCCCTATGACGAGTTGCGGCAGGCGCACGCCGAGATCCTCGCCGAACGCGCAGAGCGGGTCCGGGCAGCCAACCCCGACCTCCAGGTCACCGAAGTCCTGGAACAGGGCCTGCCGGCGTTTGTTCTCGTGGAGGCTTCCCGGGACGCCTCCCTGATCGTGGTGGGCACTCACGGCCGCGGCGCCGTCGGCTCCCTCTTCCTCGGATCGGTCAGTCACGACGTCCTACTCAATCTGCCCTGCCCGGTCGCGGTCGTTCCTCGCCCCGACGACGCGGGTGACCGCGACCAGGCGACCGGAAAGGATGCACAGTGAACACCTACTACATCGGGGCAGACGGCTCCGAGCCGAGCCGAGCTGCGATCAGCTGGGGACTGTCCCGGGCAGCCGAGGACGATTCTCCGGCGGTCCTGGTCAACGTCGTCGACGACGAGTGGGGCCTTCTCGGCCCGTCCTATGCGCAGGATGCGGAGCGACACGCCAGTGCCCTGCTGGCCGAGGAGCTCGCCCTGGCGAAGAAGGCTCACCCCAGGCTCGACATCGGCGCCATCATCCTGCACGGCGCGCCGTCCTGGACCCTTGCCGCCCTTCCGCTGGCCGACGACACCCTCATCGTGGGCACCCACAAGACCGGGTTCCTGCGGGGGCGCGTGCTCGGATCCCGCAGCGTGCAGATCGCGGCCGCTGCGCCGTGCACGGTGGCAGTCATCCCGGACACGACGTTCGACACCCGGCGCGGGGTTGTCGTCGGGGTGGACCGGTTCGAGGGTTCGACGTCGGCCGTCATCCGAGGCGCCCGCGAAGCCGACCGGCTCGGCCAGGAGCTCATCCTGGTGCACGCGCCGCCGACACTTTGCACGGGGAAGGCGTCGCCTGAGCTGCCCGAGAGCGCCGACGCCGCGCACCTGCTCCTCAGCGAGGCGGCCGCGGTCGCGAGCGCCACCGCGCCGGGCGTGGTCGTTCGCCGGCGCCTGGTGAACCGCGACCCCGCGGAAGCCCTGCTGGATGCGGGCGCGGGCGCGTCCCTGATCGTGGTCGGCGTGTCCCACCCGCGAGGGGCGACACAGTCGGTGATCGGATCGGTCACCCACGACGTGCTCATGAACATCAACGTTCCCATCCTTATCGCCAGGCCCGCCTGAGCCCCGGCCCCGGACGTCACTCGCTGCGGGTCACACGCTCCGGATCACGGCCACCGGGCAGGGCATGGTCAGCACGATCACGTGGCTGACCGAACCCAGCCAGAAGCGGGCGAATCCGTTCCGGGAATGGTTGCCCACGACGAGCAGGCTCGCACCGGTCGCGGCCGTGACGAGCGCATCGACCGGCAGACCCAGGTCCAGCCGAAGGTCTAACTGCAGGTCGGGGTAGCGTTCGGCCAGTCCTGCGACCGCTTCGGAGAGGACCAGCCGGTCGGCGTCATCCGGTTGCATCGGCCAGTCGATCATGGCGCCCTCCTCGGTCCACGGAGCGGGCACGCTCCAGCAGTACACGGCGGTCAGGCGCTGCCCCAGACGGTCCGCCTGCTCGGCGGCGAACTGGACGGCCGCAAGCGAGGCCTCGGAGCCGTCGACGCCGACAACGACCCCGGTGCCGTCCCGGTTACTTCGTTCGGGAACGATGACGACGGAGCCGGGGGCACGGGCCGCGATCTGCGCGGAACGGGTGCTGAAGACATAGTCCCGAAAGCGCCCGAGCGCATGTGAGCCGATCACCAGCAGTGCAGCGCCTTCTGCCCGGTCGGCCAGCGCCCCGGCCTGCGAACCTGTGAGCACGGTCGCGTGGAGCTTCAGCTCCGGCGCCAGGGGTGCCGCATCCGCGATCTCCCGGGCGAGGTTGCGTTCAGCCTGCTCCCGCGCGGTGTGCTCGTACCCGGCGGCCAGACTCGCCCAGTTCTCGTCGACGACGTGAACCAGCTCGACTGCGAACCGTCTCGGGCGCGCGTAGTCGAGGGCCCAGTGCAGGGCATCCCGGTCCGACGGCTTGCCGCTCATCCCGACCACAACGCGTTCGTCCATGATCTTCTCCATTCCCGTGCACCGGCCTCAATGGTGTCGGGTCAGAACCGAGCCTGACAGGGCCGAAAGTCCCGGTCATCCCGCGGGCCGCTGCAGCAGACCGTCAGTATTCGAACTCGTCGAATTGCGGCGAATCAAGCCCGTCCCCGGTCCACGAAACCCGACCGCTCGCCGTGCCGGACAGCGCTTTGCGGCGCAGGTCATCGGACTTCGCCGATTCCACCAGCTCCTGGTCCACGGCGTCGGCAGTGACACAGACGAGCTGGCTGGATGCGCCAATCAGGAACTGGGCACGACCGGGCAGTCCAGTCTCATCCGCGACCGGGATGTCGATGACGTCGACCTGCCCGCGTGAACTCAAGGCCTCCGCGTAATGCATCACGGCATCCGCGAGTTCGCTTCCGGTGAGGACAGAGCCGCCGGGATGGAAAATGCGCTTCATGGTGACCTCGATAGCTCACGAAAATTACACGTGCAGCCAGGGTCTGGGGCGTGAGTCACACTATAGCCCGGCCGAGGCCGGAAATGCGGGCGTCCCGAGCAGCGGGGCTACAGCGAGAGGGACCGGTTGACGATTCGCTCCGCCACGTCGTTCAGCGGCAGGCCGTTGCTGCGCGCGTGCTGGCGCAGCAGAGCGAAGGCCTCGTCCATGTTGACGGTGTGGGTGAAAGCGACCACACCCTTGGCCTGCTCGATCAGCACCCGGCTGCTGAGGGCGTGCTGCAACTGGGCACGGGCCACGTCGCTCTCCCGGATGGCCCGTTCCTGCAGGATTCCGATCGTGGCGGTGTCGGCCAGAGCCTGGACAGTGCGCAGGTCGTCAGCTCCCAGCCCACCCAGGCGGTCCCAGAAAAGGTTGAGCGAACCGATGGTCGTGGAACGCAGGCGCAGCGGAACCGAGTGCATGGACTTGAATCCGAGCTCGATGGCTCCGGCCCGGAACCGCGTCCAGTCCGGCGAGAGAACCTCGAGGTTGGGAATCGCGACGGGCCTGCCCGTGGTGTAGCACTCGACGCACGGGCCGTTGCCGGCTCGAAGCTGCAGGATCTCGATCAGACGGCTGCACTCGTTGGTCGAGGCCACAACCTCGAGATCGGTGTCGTCACCGGCGGTCAGGATGATTCCGACTGCTGACGCCTCGAAGAGCGTCGCGCACGTCTCAACCAGCGTGTGCAGCAGATCCACCACGTCGTAGCCGACCACCAGGGTGTCGGCCAGAGTGACGAATGTCTCAACCAGCTGACCTTCACGTGACTTGGTCACCATGAACTTATCCTAAGACCCGTCTAATTTAATTCTGAAGTAAAATCAATATTTCGTGCGACCACGTTCTCCGCGACCTCTCGCACCGTTTGACCGTGCGAAAAGGCGTAACCCTGCAGGATGAGAAGCGCGTCCGAGGGTGATACGTCTAATTGGGCCAGCACCATTCCGGTCGCCTGGTGCACGACGCGTCGGGAGTAGCCCCGATCGTCGTCGGCGTCCGGTTTCATCGTATTCGAGAGCAGCACCCGCCGAAGCACCTGCCGGGCCGCGATGCCGACGAGGGTGGTGGCATCCTCGATCTGCCCGAGGGTGAGCGCGCGGGGCATTCGCGAATAGAAGTCGACGGCGCCGATGTCCAGCGAGCCCACCAGCATCGGGAAGGCGAAGATCCCGCCGACTTCGGTGTCGCCGAGAGTGCGCTGGAAGACAGGCCAGTCGAGATTGGCCTCGTGACGGATGTCCGGGGACAGCACCGGCCGACGTGTCGCCCTGGCGTCCCAGCACGGCCCCTCGCCGAGATCGAATTGGATCTCATCGATGCGGGCCGCGGCGGCGTTGCTCGCGCAGATGGTTTCGGTGCCGAACGGCACCCCGAGGGTGGAGATCGCCAGCCCGTCGACGGGCAGCGCCCTGAGGAACGGTGCGCAGAGATTGGTCTGGTGCAGGTGAGCGCTGGTCAGCTCCTCGACCGCGACGCCGAAGGACAGCCGGTCAGACCGAGTCATGACGCCCACCCCCTCGACGCGCTCTGCCCGAAGCGGTCGTGGTGACGGCACCTGCGTGCTCATTCTGGTGCACAGTACCTCACGACCTCTCGCCCCACGGAGGGTTATGGGTGGTTCTTGAGGGGTGGGCCCTACCGGGCTCGAACCGATGACATCCACGGTGTAAACGTGGCGCTCTACCAACTGAGCTAAAGGCCCCTTGAAACGTCGACCTCTGCAGGCCGTGCACCATCATACCGATTCTGCACGGCCGCCGTACGCCAGGGCCGGTCAGGCCGGCTGGAGTTCCTCGATCGCGGCGCGGTACGCCTCCAGCGAGCGAGCCTCACCGGGGGCGGTGATGAAACTGGCCCGGATGATTCCGTCCGGGTCGATCAGGAACGTGGCACGATTCGCAAAGCCCTTATCCTCCAGGAAGACACCGTATTCCTTGGCCACCGCGCCGTGGGGCCAGAAGTCGGCCAGAAGGTCGAAGGTGTACTCCTCCTGCTCTCCCCACGCCCGGAGCGTGTGCCGCGAGTCGACCGAGATCCCGACCACCTCGACGCCACTGGACTCGAACAGGGAGAGGTTGTCTCGCAGTTCGCAGAGCTCACCGCTGCAGATGCCGGAGAACGCGAGCGGGAAAAAGACCAGGGCAACCGACTTCTTCCCGCGGAACCGGCTCAACTGGACCCGCTCGCCGAACTGGTTGACGAGCTCGAAATCGGGAGCCTGGGTGTCGTTCTCCAAAGCCATGCTGCGCTTCCTTTCCTCCGCCCGCGCGAACTTGAGCGGCGGCGACACAGCCTAGCCCCGGTGACTGGGTGAACCAAGAATCGGCCCCGCCCGGCGGCATCCTGCGGCCTGAAAACGACACGCATCGTTCGTGCACGGACCACAGGCATAATCTGTAGGCTTGCGTGGTGCCATCGGTCGTGACCCGACCGTGAAGCGGCGCAGCTATCCCGGCATGATCGGCACCAACACGGTCTGCCCAACAGAGACCAACAGAGAGAGGTCGAGTGTGACTGTCAACGACCAGGACCCGTATTCGGTGAACAGCACGGATGCGGACCCGGAGGAAACGGCCGAATGGTCGGAATCGCTGGACTCGCTCGTATCGGCCCAGGGACACGAGCGCGGTCGCGAGATCATGCTCAGCCTGCTGAAGCGCTCCAAGGAACTGCACCTGGGCGTACCCATGGTGCCGACAACGGACTACATCAACACGATCGCCGATGACGGCGAACCCGACTTCCCCGGCGACGAGGACATCGAACGTCGTTACCGTGCCTGGATCCGCTGGAACGCGGCGGTCCTCGTGCACCGAGCCCAGCGTCCCGGCATCTCCGTCGGCGGGCACATCTCCACCTATGCGTCATCCGCCGCACTCTACGAGGTCGGCTTCAACCACTTCTTCCGCGGCCAGGACCACCCGGGCGGTGGAGACCAGATCTTCATCCAGGGCCATGCCTCCCCCGGCACGTACGCCCGCGCCTTCCTCGAGGGCCGCCTGAGCGCTGACCAGCTCGACGGATTCCGCCAGGAGAAGTCACACGCCCCGAACGGCCTGTCCTCCTACCCGCACCCGCGGCTGATGCCCGAATTCTGGCAGTTCCCGACCGTGTCGATGGGACTCGGCCCGATCAACGCGATCTACCAGGCCCAGACCAACCGGTACCTCACCAATCGCGGGATCAAGGACGCAAGCGACCAGCAGGTCTGGGCGTTCCTCGGCGACGGCGAAATGGACGAGGTCGAGAGCCGCGGACAGCTTCAGGTTGCCGCCAACGAGGGCCTGGACAACCTCAACTTCATCATCAACTGCAACCTCCAGCGCCTCGACGGCCCGGTGCGCGGCAACGGCAAGATCATCCAGGAACTGGAGAGCTTCTTCCGCGGCGCCGGCTGGAACGTGATCAAGGTCGTCTGGGGCCGCGAGTGGGACGACCTCCTCGCCCGCGACTCCGACGGTGCCCTGCGCGCCCTGATGAACGCGACCCCCGACGGGGACTACCAGACTTACAAGGCCGAAAGCGGCGCCTATGTGCGCGAGAACTTCTTCGGCCGCGACCCCCGAACGCTCAAGCTCGTCGAGGGCTACACCGACGATGAAATCTGGAACCTCAAGCGCGGCGGACACGACTACCGCAAGGTCTACGCGGCGTTCAAGGCGGCCTCGGAACACAAGGGACAGCCGACCGTCATCCTCGCGAAGACCGTCAAGGGCTACGCCCTCGGGCCGAGCTTCGAGGGCCGCAATGCGACCCACCAGATGAAGAAGTTCACCCTCGACAACCTCAAGACCTTCCGCGACAGCACCCACATGCCGATCACGGATGCCCAGCTCGAGGAGAACCCGTACCTGCCGCCGTACTTCAAACCGGACGACAACGACGAGGCCATCCAGTACCTGCACGAGCGCCGCCGCGCCCTCGGCGGGTACCTGCCCGAACGTCGCAGCAAGTACACCCAGGTCAACCTGCCCGACGATGCGACCTACGCGCCCACGAAGAAGGGCTCCGGAACGCAGGAGATCGCGACCACGATGGCCTTCGTGCGGCTGCTCAAGGAGCTGCTGCGCGCCAAGGATTTCGGGAACCGCATCGTGCCGATCATCCCGGACGAGGCCCGCACCTTCGGAATCGACGCGTTCTTCCCGAACGCGAAGATCTACAACCCCAACGGCCAGCAGTACACCTCGGTCGACCACGCGCAGCTCCTGGCCTACAAGGAAAGCCCCCAGGGACAGATCCTGCACGTGGGCATCAACGAAGCCGGCGCGATGGCCGCATTCACCAACGTGGGCACCTCGTACGCCACCCAGGGTGAGCCGCTGATCCCGATCTACGTGTTCTACTCCATGTTCGGTTTCCAGCGCACGGGCGACGCCATGTGGGCTGCCGGCGACCAGATGGCCCGCGGGTTCATGATCGGCGCCACCGCCGGACGCACGACCCTGACCGGGGAAGGCCTGCAGCACGCCGACGGGCACTCCCCGTTGCTGGCCTCGACCAACCCGGCCGTCGTGTCGTACGACCCCGCATTCGGTTACGAGATCGGGCATATCGTGCGCTCCGGACTCGAGCGGATGTACGGCGGCACGCACACCGACCCGAACGTCATGTACTACATCACCGTCTATAACGAACCGCAGGTGCAGCCGGCGGAACCCGAGGAGGTGGACGTGGACGGCATCGTGCGCGGCATCCACCGCGTCAATCACTCGCCGATCACCGGGCCGAAGGCCCAGCTGCTCGCGTCGGGCGTGGCCGTGTCCTGGGCGCTCGAAGCACAGAAGCTGCTCGCCGAGGACTGGGGGGTGTCGGCAGATGTCTGGTCGGTCACGTCCTGGGCCGAGCTGCGGCGCGACGGAATCCGGGCCGAGGAGCACAACTTCCTCTACCCGGACAACGAAGCGCTCGTTCCGTATGTGACGGAGAAGCTCGCCGGAGCAGCGGGACCCTTCATCGCGGTCTCCGACTTCATGCACGCCGTGCCTGACCAGATCCGCCAGTTCATCCCCGGCGACTTCGCGACGCTCGGCGCGGACGGCTTCGGCTTCTCCGACACCCGCCCCGCCGCGCGCCGGTTCTTCAAGATCGACGGACCGTCGATGGTGGTGCGCACGCTGCAGCTTCTCGCCAAGCGTGGCGAGATCGACCGGAGCCTGGTCAGCCAGGCCATCGACAGGTACCGGTTGCACGACGTGACCGCCGGAACCACCGGTTCCGCCGGGGGCGAGAGCTAAGCGACCAGTGGCATCGACGCCGAAGACAAAAGAACAAACGCTCACCTGGCTCCGGACCATCTCGGGTGAGCTTTCTACGGCGACGCTGAAACGTCTCGAGGACACGCTGCCCTGGTATGGCGATATGCCGCCGGGGCGGCGGTCCGCGGTGGGGCTGGTCGCCCAGGCCGGGATCACGTCGTTCATCTCCTGGTTCGACGACCCACGGTCCACTCCCTGGATCGCCGCGGACGTCTTCGGCGCGGCCCCCCGCGAACTCCTGCGCTCCATCAGCCTGCAGCAGACGCTGCAGCTGATCAGGGTCACAGTCGAGGTGGTGGAGGAGAGGATCAAGGACGGTGGCGAAATCCTTCGGGAGGCCATCCTCCTGTACTCGAGGGAGATCGCCTTCGGAGCGGCCGATGTGTACGCCAGGGCCGCGGAAGCGCGCGGACTCTGGGACGTGCGACTGGAAGCCCTCGTCGTCGATTCGATCCTGAGCGGCGAATATGACGACGAACTTCCCAGCCGGATCGCCGCTCTGGGCTGGCACGGGCACGGCGAGGTGTGCGTGCTCGTCGGGACGACCCCCAAGATGCTCGACGTCGACCAGTTGCGGCGATCGGCCCGGCACATGGCCGCGGACGTCCTGATCGGCGTGCAGGGCAATCGTCTCGTGCTGGTGATCGGTCGCGCCCATCCCAGACCCGCGGATGCGGAGGAGAACATCGGCACGGCGTCCGCGCTCAGTTTCATGGAAATTGCGGTCCAGCTGGAACCGAGCTTCGGCGCCGGCCACCTGGTGCTCGGCCACGAGGTGCCCAATCTGGTGGACGCCTCCAAGAGCGCCAAGGCTGCCCTCGCCGGCTTCGCCGTGGCGCGGTCCTGGCGCAACGCACCCCGCCCGGTCCAGGCCGACGACCTGCTCCCCGAGCGCGCCCTCGCCGGCGACCCCCTCGCCCGGGCCACCCTGATCCACCGCATCTACCGGCCCCTGCAGGCCCATTCGACCGAGCTGCTCACCACCCTCTGGTGCTACCTCGACAACGGCCGGTCCCTCGAGGCGACCGCCCGGGAACTCTTCGTGCACCCGAACACCGTTCGGTACCGTTTGAAGAGGGTCTCAGAGGTCATCGGTTATGACGCGACCGGGGCCAGAGAAGCGCTTATTCTGCAGGCCGCGCTCATCATCGGTTCGATCAGCGATCACGACGGGTCTACTCGCCGACGGTGAACCGCACGTCGCCGACGGCGAACCGCACCACCCTCAGGACCGCCCGACTGGTGGTTACCGACAAACGTTTCCTGGATAGTTGGTGGAGGATCGACACCCGTTCCGGGAACGGGCTTGGGAGACTGGACGAATGATTGTTGTCGTCTGCCCGGGTCAGGGCTCGCAAACCCCCGGATTCCTCGAACCCTGGCTGGCGGACCCCGCTTTCGCCGCCGGCCTGGCCGAGATCTCCGACGTATGCGGGATCGACCTCGTGCGCCACGGCACGGTCAGCGACGCCGACACGATCCGAGACACCCGAATCGCCCAGCCGCTGATCGTGGCCGCCGGCCTCCTCACCCTGGACGCGATCCTGGTCGACGGACGCCGGGATCGGATCAGTGGGATCGCCGGCCACTCCGTCGGTGAGATCACGGCCGCGGCCGGCGCGGGCATCCTCACCGCCGCGGACGCTGTGCGGTTCGTGCGGGAGCGCGGAAACGCTATGGCCGAGGCCGCCGCACTGGAACCCTCCGGCATGAGCGCCGTCATCGGCGCGGACGAGACGGAGCTCCTCACCCGCCTCGACGAACTCGGACTCGCCCCCGCCAACTTCAACGGCGGCGGACAGATCGTCGTGGCCGGATCCCCCGACGCCCTGGCCGCCCTCGGGCAGAACCCGCCGACCCGGGCCAGGGTCATTCCTCTCCAGGTCGCCGGCGCATTCCACACCCGTTACATGCAGCCCGCCGTGGAGCACCTCACCCGGGTAGCGGCGGCGCTGCCCGCCACTGATCCGACCCTGCCGATTTGGACCAACCGGGACGGCACCTCCGTCTCCAGCGGCGCTCGATTCGTCGACTTGCTGGTTCATCAGGTCTCGTCGCCGGTACGCTGGGACCTGTGCATGCAGTCGTTCGCGGCTGCCGGTGTCACCGGAATCATCGAGCTCGCGCCGGCCGGCGCCCTCGTGGGGCTCGCGAAACGTGCACTCAAGGGTGTACCCAGCGTCGCCATCAAGACGCCGGACGACCTGCCTGCTGCATTCGACCTGATCGACCAGCAGAACCAAGCCTGACCGAAAGAGACTATGTCCAAGCCAACACTCCAGCAGTCGCACGGCCCCCAGTTCACCCGGATCCTCTCAGTCGGCGCCGCGCGTGGGGATCTCCTCGTTCCCAATGACGCCCTGGTCGGACCGATCGATTCCTCCGATGAGTGGATCCAACAGCGCACGGGCATCGTCACCCGCACCCGGGCCAGCCAGTCCGTCGAGGCGGTCGACCTGGCCGCGGATGCCGCCCGCGAGGCCATCGAGAAGTCCGGCATTGCGCCGAACCTGATCGACGCCGTCATCGTGGCCACCATCAGCAACGGGCGCCAGACGCCCTCCATCGCCGCCGTGGTCGCCGACCGGGTCGGCGCCAACCCGGCCGCGGCGTATGACATCAACGCGGCCTGTGCGGGATACGCCTACGCCGTAGCGCAGGCCGACGCCCTGATCCGTACGGGGGCCGCCCACTACGCTCTGGTCATCGGCGCGGAGAAGCTGTCCGACCTCGTCGACCCGACCGATCGCAGCATCTCCTTCCTGCTCGGCGACGGCGCCGGCGCGGTCGTCATCGGTCCCAGCGACTACCCCGGAATCGCTCCCACAGTGTGGGGATCCGACGGCTCCAAGGCCGACGCCATCACCATGAACGCCACTCTTCAGGAGTATCGTCGCGGCGAGGCCGAGTGGCCCACCCTGCGCCAGGAGGGTCAGACCGTCTTCCGTTGGGCCGTCTGGGATATGGCCAAGGTGGCGAAGAAGGCACTGGAGGTCGCCGGCATCGAGAGCAGCCAGCTCGCCGCGTTCATCCCCCACCAGGCGAATATGCGCATCATCGACGAGTTCGCCAAGCAGCTCAAGCTTCCGGAATCCGTCGTCATCGCCCGTGACGTCGCGACCACCGGGAACACGTCCTCGGCGTCGATCCCGCTGGCCACCCACCGCCTGCTCGCGGAGCACCCTGAGCTCAGCGGCGGCCTCGCCCTCCAGATCGGCTTCGGGGCCGGTCTGGTGTTCGGCGCGCAGGTCGTCGTGCTTCCCTAGATTTCACCCATCCCCCTCTAAACTGAGTCTCGGTCATACGAGACACCCCCAAGGAGAAAAAAATGGCATTGTCCACCGAAGAAGTTCTTGCCGGCCTGGCCGAACTCATTAACGACGAGACGGGCATCGCAGCCGACACGGTTGAGCTGGGGAAGTCGTTCACCGACGACCTGGACATCGATTCCATCTCGATGATGACCATCGTCGTCAACGCTGAAGAGAAGTTCGACGTCAAGATCCCCGATGAAGAGGTCAAGAACCTCAAGACCGTCGGCAACGCCGTCGATTTCATCGTCAAGGCGCAGGTCTAGCCCTCACCGAACAGGGCCATCACGGATCAGGCCGGCCGGCAACTGCCGACCGGCCTGATCTGTGTGACCTGTCCTCGTTTTTTCGTCTCACGGAGAGTTAACGTTATGACCAAAAAGATCGTTATCACCGGCATCGGTGCGACCTCCCCGCTCGGCGGCACGGCCGCCGACAGCTGGACCGCCCTGCTCGCCGGCGAATCGGGTACGAGCACGCTGGACCACGAATGGGTGGCCCGCACTCAGCTCCCCGTGACTTTCGCCGCCCAGGCCCGGGTCTCCGCGGCCGATGTGCTCGCCCGGCACGAGTCGAAGCGTCTCGATCCCTCCAGCCAGTTCGCACTGATCGCCGGCCGTGAGGCCTGGGCGGACGCCGGTTCCCCCGAGGCCGACCCCGAACGACTGGCCGTCGACTGGGCGACCGGCATCGGCGGAGTCTGGACGCTCCTCGACGCCTGGGACACCCTCCGCGAACGCGGTCCCCGCCGTGTCCTGCCGATGACCGTGCCCATGCTCATGCCCAATGGCCCCGGAGCCGCGATCGGGATGGACCTGCATGCGCGGGCCGGCATCACGACCGTCGTCTCCGCCTGTGCCTCGAGCACCGAGTCACTCGTGAACGCCTACAACCGCCTCCAGGCCGGACTCGCCGACATCGTGATCGCCGGTGGCTCCGAAGCCGCGATCCACCCGCTGCCGATCGCATCCTTCGCGGCCATGCAGGCCCTCTCCAAGCGCAACGACGACCCGGCCACGGCGTCCCGCCCCTACGACATCAGCCGGGATGGTTTCGTGCTGGGTGAAGGGGCAGCGGCCCTCGTTGTCGAAACGGAAGAGCACGCGAAGGCTCGCGGCGCCCGCATCTACGCCGAGCTCCTCGGCGGCGCCGTGACCAGCGACGCGTACCACATCACCGCTCCGGACCCCGAAGGAACGGCCGCGGCCCGCGCCATGATCACGGCAATCCGCAACGCCGGAGCAAGCCTCTCCGACGTGGTCCACATCAACGCCCACGCGACCAGCACCCCGGTCGGCGACATCGCGGAGTACAACGCACTCCGGCGTGTCTTCGGCGACCTGCTCGAGGGCATCCCGGTGTCGGCGACCAAGGCATCCACCGGTCACCTCCTCGGTGGTGCCGGCGCGATCGAGGCCCTGTTCACGGTTCTGGCCCTGTCCGAGCGCACCCTGCCGCCGACGATCAACCTGCAGAATCAGGATCCGAACATCCCGCTCGACGTGGTGACGAGTCCGCGGGCCCTTCCGGCGGGCGACCTGCTCGCCATCAGCAATTCCTTCGGGTTCGGCGGTCACAACGCCGTCGTCGCCTTCCGCTCGGCGTAACGCCGCGGCGGAAACGGTCCCCGAACGAGAACGGCCCCGCCGGGTATCCGGCCGGGGTCGTTCTCATTGTGTCCCGGGTGTCAGCCGACCTGGTGCAGCCAGACCACGGCGTTGAAATCGCTCGCGTGGCGAAACGGCTCCAGCTCGTCGTCCCACGCCTGTCCCAGGGCCAGCCGCAGCTCCCGGTGCAGTGCGAGAGCGTTGGCCCCGGCCAGCTCCATCGCGTTGCGCAGCCGGTCCTCCGGGATCACGACGTTGCCTGCGGTATCCGTCTGGGCGAAAAAGATGCCGAGGCCGGGCGTGTGCAACCATCGACCACCATCCGTGCCGAATCCCGCATCCTCGGTCACCTCGTACCGCAGGTGATCCCAGCCACGGAGGGCGGAAGCGAGCACGGCCCCGGTGCCGCGCGTACCTTCCCACTGGAATTCCGCGCGCTGGGCGCCGGGAAGAACGGGCTGGTCGCTCCAGTCGAAATTGACCGCCAGCCCCAGCGCTCGACCGACTGCCCACTCCACGTGGGGACTCAGCGCCCGCGGCGCCGAGTGCACATAAAGAACTCCCCGCGCAGTCGTCGCCTGCCGAGCCTGGGTTGCCGCCATCGTTTTTCTCCGTTCTGTGAGATGCGTCTTCCCCAACGACCTCTGAACGAAGCACTGCCGAATGATTCAATGCCTGAATGAAACAATGCAGCGGATGCGTGAATCTATCCGGCCGAGGACCCTCGGGGCCTGCAACCGATAGCTGAATTATGCCTCAGGCACCCGGGAGATGACAAGACCGGCCGCGAGACGCCGTGCACGGTCGGATATACTGAGTAAGGTTTTCAACCGATTCGGAGGTCCCATGTCCGTACGTTGCGGCTTGCTGGCTATCCTCACGATCGGCCCGGCCTACGGTTTCCAGTTGCACGGCGAGCTGGGGTCCAGAACGGGCGGGCGCCGACACGTCAACGTCGGACAGATCTACGCGACCCTCGACCGCCTCCTGAAGCAGGGGGCCATCGAATCGGCCGGCGCCACTCCGGACGGGCTACCGCTTTACCGCAATACGGCCCTCGGTCGGAGCGAGGCCCTGGCCTGGCTGCACGACACCGACAGCGCGAGCGGCGAGGAGTGGAACGACCTGGTCGACCGGGTGCTGATCGCGTCCTCCCTCCCCCACTCGGATGCCCGGGACATCATCGCCAGTTACCGGGATCGGTGGCGATCCGGAATCGACTCCGGCGCTGTCGGCCGCGACTCGGACCCGCAGTCAGGCACCGGGCAGGATCGCCTGGCAGTGCGGGCGCAACACGCCCTGGCCTGCGCGGCGCTGTCCTGGCTCGATGAAGCCGACGCACGCCTCGGCGACGGCCCCGCGGACGCGTTCCGGCACGGGCTCAGTACCGCCCGGCCCAGACGAGGGCGCCGCCCTGCTGCTGCCCCGGTCTGACCCAACGCACCGGGTCACTTGGCCTCGGCATAACTGTCGACCGCCGCGACCGTGAGCAGGAAGTCGACCGGGAAGTCGCCGAACAGGTGACGGCCGGCCGTTGCCGCAGCGCGGCTCACGATCCGTTGGACATCGTCGGCCAGGTGCTCCGGCGTGTGCACGATGACCTCGTCGTGCAGGAAGAACACGAGGTGCGGGGACTCGGCGAAGACCGGGCCCCGCGCCTGGCCCGGTTGGAGCAGACGGAGTTCCCGCCGGATCTCAGCCATCCAGCAAAGCGCCCATTCCGCCGCGCTCCCCTGCACGATGAAATTGCGGGTGAACCGACCCCAGTCACGGGCCTGGCTGCGGGCGCGGCGTTCGTCGGCATCCGTTGCCCCGGGGTGATAGGCCTGGGCCTGGGCGGCGAGCCAGCGTTCACCGGGGCGAGGCGAGGACCGCCCGAGCCGGGTGGAGACCACGTCACCGCGCTCGCCCGCGCGGGCGGCCGTTTCGGTGAGTTCGATCGCCCGTGGGTAGGCCTTCTTCAATTGCGGGAGCAGCCGCCCGCTTTCCCCGGTGGTCGCTCCGTACATGGCGCCCAGCATGGCCACCTTGGCGTGGTCCCGGGTTTCGACCACACCGCTGGACACGATCCCGGCATAGAGGTCGGCGCCCCGGCCCGCCGTTGCCATGGCGGTGTCCCGGGAGAGCGCAGCGAGGATGCGCGGTTCCAGCTGGGCGGCATCCGCCACGACGAGTTTCCAGCCCTCATCGGCCACGACCGCACCGCGAACCTGTTTGGGCAATTGCAGGGCGCCGCCGCCCCGGGTCGCCCAGCGCCCGGTCACCACGCCGCCCGGGATGTACTCAGGGTGGAAGCGGCCCTCGACGATCCGGGTGTCCATCCAGTACCAACCGTTGGCGCTCAGCAGGCGGGCCAGCTTCTTGTAGTCGAGCAACGGAGCGATCACCGGATGTTGCAGCTTCTGCAGTTCCCAGGCGCGGGTCGACGAGACCTCCAGTCCGACCCGCAGGAGCGCGCGCATCAGGTCCGGCTGCGAATCCGGGTTCAAGTGGGGGTCGCCCAGCTCCCGGCGGATGACCTGCGCGAGTTCCTCCAGGCGTTCCGGCCGGATTCCCGGGGCGACGCGCGGGCCCAGTTCGCGGGTCAGCAGCCGATCGTGGATGTCCGTTCGCCAGGGCAGCCCCGCGAACTGCATTTCCGCCGCGATCAGCGCCCCGGCCGATTCCGCCGCCAATAGGAGGCGGAGACGGCCCGGGTCGGCGGCGGCGGCGACCGCCTCCAACTGGCGCCGGAACTCCTCCGGCAAGTCGTCGTGCGAGGCGTCGTCGTCGACGATGAGGTCGAAGAGCGTCGATCCCGGCTCCGCGGCCTCGGGTTCGAAGGCCGGCGCCCGATCCCACCGGCTCGGCTCCGCCCGGGCCAGCTCGCTCGAATCGGTCGCGGCCGCCAGCCGCAGGATCGCGTGGCACAGGCGCAGGTCATGGCCGCGCTGTACCCTCACCCCGCCGGCGAGCAGCAGGGGGTAGATGCGGGACGTGTCCTCGAACACCCAGCGCGGGAAGGATGATGACTCCTGCCGGAGGGCGAACCGGGGAAATTCGTGCTCGGCGAGCCGGGTGGCCGGTTCGACGAGCCGGCCCCGGGCGTCGAGGTGCCGGACGAGGATCTCGCCGTTGGCCGTTCGACTCGCCAGAAGGTGCACCCTTCCATTCTGCCGTGCGGATCAGACGTCCCCGGTTGCCGTTTCGTCGCGCCGGGCCCAAGCCTCCCGGAGCAACTGCACGGTCTCGTCATCGGAGAGCTGGTGGAAATCCCGGTAGAACGGGCCGATCGCCCAGAAGTCCCGGGGTGTCTGCAGCACGATCATCTCGTCCGCGTACCGCAGCATGTCGGCGATGGAATCCGCGGGAGCGACCGGGACGGCGAGCACCGCCAGCCGGGCCCCCTGGCGTTTCACTGCGGAGAGCGCGGCCTTGGCGGTTGCTCCCGTCGCGAGTCCGTCGTCAACGATCACCGCCACCCGCCCGGCCGGGCTGATCTGCGGCCGGTCGCCCAGGTAACGGATGCGACGGCGCTCGATTTCCGCCAGTTCCCGGCTTCTGGCGCGGCTGAGGCCCGCCGCATCGCCCCCGGTGGCGGCGAAGACGTCCTCGTTGAGGATGGTCTGCCTGTCGACGCCGTCGACCACCGCTCCCATCGCCACCTCCGGGTAGCCCGGCGCCCCGATCTTGCGCACCAGCACGAGATCCAGCGGTGCGTGCAGGCGCCGGGCAACCTCGACCGCGACCGGGACCCCGCCCCGCGGCAGGGCGTAGACGACGGGGTCGGACAGCGCGGGGTCTGACCGGCGCAGTTCGGCCAGGCGTTCCGCGACCCGGTCTGCCAGCAGCCGGCCGGCCTCGCTCCGATCCGTGAACATCCGGCTCCCGTCCGCTCCCGGTCTGGGCTCTTCTCTGGGAGATTCTGCCGTCCGGTCCTCCGTTTGTCGAGGCCCTCGGGTCGGACGGATCAAACCCCTGCGGAGGCCCGATGCAGAACAACATGCCGCTCAAGTACCTGCAGGCCCGGCACGGAGAAGTCGCCCCCGGCTATTTGCACCCGCGCTTCGAGCCGATCCTGCGGGAGACCAGGGGCGTCGTTATTTTCCACGAACAGGTGATGCGCCTGTTCGACGAACTCACCGGCTGCGGCCTGGGAAAAGCGGATGTCTTGCAGCGTCATCTCGGCAGACCAAGGGACCTGCCCCGAATCGAGGAGTTCGTGCGGCGCCGCGCCCTCGAACGCGGCTTCCCGCCCGCCTTGATCGCCCAGGTCTGGCGGGTGCTCGCCGGCTTCGGCAGTTTCGGATTCGCCAAGGCTCACGGGGCCGCCTTCGCCCTCCCGACCTATCAGTCGGCCTGGCTGAAAACCCACTACCCGGCCGAGTTCCTGGCCGGGCTCCTCACGCACGACCCCGGCATGTGGCCGAAGGACCTGATCGTGGCCGAGGCGAGAAACCTCGGCGTTCCCGTGCTGGGTCTCGATGTGCAGACCAGCGGGCTGGAATACCGGGTGGAGGAACTCGTCGACGGGAGTCTGGGCATCCGTCTGGCCCTGCCGGAGCTGGTCGGCAGCAGCGAGGCGGAGCGGGCGCGGATTGCCCGGCACCAGCCGTTCACCTCGCTGCAGGATTTCCGGAACCGGGTGCACCCCCGCAAGCGGACCTTCGAGGCCCTCGCCCGGGTCGGCGCTCCGGGACTGTTTCGTTGGCTATGACCTCGACCGCCGGCACCAGCTCCTCGCCCACGTTCAGGGGCTGCAGGGCCGGGCGGTGCACATCGACGATGACCAGCTCGCGTTCGACGTGGACCTGCCCCTGCCCGAGTCCGGCGGCGGGGTCACCTCACTCGACCTTTACGGCCGCACCCAGTCCGATCTGGAGCTCCGAGACCTGCACCTCTCGGTCAGCAGCCATCAGATGGCGCGCTTCCACCCGCTCTTCGGGAAGCTCGGCGTGACACCGGCCGCGCAGCTCAGTTCACTCCCCGGGGGTACCGAGGTGCTGGTCGCCGGGGTGCGGCGGGCGACGAACACTCCCCCGATGCGGCGCGGACGCCGGGTCGTCTTCGTCAGCCTCGACGACGGCAGCGGGCCGGTCGCCAACGTGGTCTTCTTCCACAACGCCCAGGAGCGCGTCGGCGGGCGGGTCTTCGCGACCCACTACCTGCTCGTGCGGGGCCGAACTCGCCGCTCCGGCGCCAAAGGGGTGTCCGTCACGGGCGAGAACCCGTGGGACCTGCTCGCGGTGGCCCGGCAGTCGGAACTGCGGCCAGCCGCGGACCACGCGGCGCCGGATGTTCCCCCGAAGCCCCTGGCACATCACCGGAAGCGGGCGTAGCCGCCCCGCGGCTCACGGTCAGGCTGCTCGGGCCAGACTGTCAGCCCGGGCCGATCAGTGCCAGGGTCAGTACCAGTTGTTGGCTTCGGAGTGTGCCCACGCCGAGCACGGCGAACCGTAGCTGCCGCTGATGTAGCCGAGACCCCAGGCGATCTGGGTGGTGGCGTTGGTGGCCCAGTCGGAGCCGGTCGTGGCCATCTTGCTGCCGGGAAGTGCCTGCGGGATGCCGGTCGCCCCGCTGGGGTTGTACGCCGTGTACGACCAGCCGGACTCGCGCTCCCAGAGCTGGTTCAGGCAGGAGAACTCCGAGTCGCCCCAGCCGTAGTTCGAGGCGGCCATCGCGCGGGCGGTGGCGCGGGCGGCATCGGGCGAGTTGCCCCCGCTTGGGGACGGCGCGGGTGCCGGAGCGACCTGGCTGGCCTTCGCGGCCTCCGCAGCTGCGGCCTGCGCCGCCACGGCCCTGGCCTGCTCGGCAGCGGCAGCGGCAGCTGCCGCTGCCTCCGCCGCGGCGGATGCGGCAGCGCGGTCGACCTCGGCCACGGCCGACTGGGCCGCCGCGGTCTCTGACTTGGTTTGCAGAGTCAGCGAGATGACGGCATCCGTCTCCAGCTCCTCATAGTTTCCGAGAGAGGCCACGGAAGAAGCCAGCGGGGTGGCGTCGACCTTGTTCGCCATGGTGGCGATCACGCCGGTGGCCGCGCTGATGGTGGATTCGGCGCGGTGGTCGGCGGTCGACTTGGCGATGGCCGAGTAAACCGAGAGCTGACCGTGGCGAACGCCCGTGCTCTCGGAGAGCACCCGCGTTTCCGCGATACTCTCGGCGCTGGCCGCCGAGGAATGGGCGACGGCCGTGGTGCCGACCCCCGCCACGAGCCCGGCGATGCCGAGGACGGAGCCGGCGACGATCAAACGGGTTCTGGTTCGGGTGCGCTTTCGAGCTGTGGAGATTTCCCTGCGGCGGGACTGGGGGTGGAGCGGGGGGAGGGTAAGCATGACTTCCTGCGATGCGCCCGGGGCAGGGGGTGCACCCGCCGCATCTGGATCAGTGGAACCGCGACCGTGTACAGCCGGGCGAACGAAGGTGCAAGCATGTCGGGGATTTCTGGATGAAACCTCATTTTTACCTGTCAAACCCCTGCACGGGGCGCTTATCAGAGTGGCGCCCAGAGAGCGGATTCACCCCGTTGAGGTACCCATTGGCGCGTCGAAACTGACCATGCCAGTCCGGCCGACCCTACGTCTATTTACTCGCTGACCCCAACTTGTACTGGAGGAACGTTGGGTTCCGGCCGGCATATGCCCGGGCGTCGATGAATGCGGGCCCTGAGATCCTTACACCGGTTTGCGCTTCTTAGCTAGGACTTGACTGAGACTTTCACGGAACCTGTACTTCTGACGCTTACGACCCGGCGCGATGAACGCAGACGCCCCTCAAGAGGTTGATCTGGTGGCCGCCGTCCCGGAATTTGTCAAGGTGAATGAGGCCAGCGTGAGTTTAGGCGGCTAGTTTTGCTTCCTGTTCCTTCTCTTCTTGCTCGGCTGGTTTGTTGATCCAGGTGGTGCCGGGCAGGGCGAGGATCTTCGGGTCGGCCGTGGTGCCGAATCGTTCCGGGTTCTGGGCGCGTGCGGCGGCCAAGGTCGCTGACCGGTCGATGGCCTTGCCGGCCGCGAGGCCGTAGTGGACGTCCGC